>JALYJS010000303.1 GCA_030799345.1 Pseudomonadota bacterium
TACAACAACAATACGGGCCAGGCCGAGCAGATCTCAGTGACGAACAAGGCGCACGGCCTGTCGCTGACGGTCGAATACGCCGTGTCCGAAGCGGTCAACCTGAAGCTGCTCGGAAGCCATCGCAAGTCGGAATACGAAAGCGGGCTCGACGACGACGGCTTCGCCGACGATTTCCTGTCCTTCCCCGAAGAGGGTGAGGCGGACCAGGATTCGATCGAGCTGCAACTGACCGGGGAGAGCGGGAAGTTCGACTACGTGCTCGGCCTCTACTACTTCGAGGAGCACGGCGAGAACTACCAGTTTCCCTACACGTTCAACGGCGGCGGCGGCGGAACGTTCTTCCTCGAGCAGGATGTGACGAGCGAGGCCATCTACGCGAATGTCGGCTATTCGGTTTCGGACCAGCTCCGCATCGCGGCCGGCATTCGGCACACGGAGGACGAAAAAGAAGCGTTCACCATTATCCTGCCGGGCATCATCGAGGTGCCGGGCCAACGCGACTGGTCGGAAACTAGCTGGGATGTGTCCGCCGCATACGAATTCAGCGACCGGATGACGGTGTACGGCGCGGTGCAGAGCGGCTACCAGTCCGGCCAGTTCCCGGCGCGTCCCTTCTGCCTCTTCGGCAATCCGAACTGCTTCGTCGCGCCTGACAACATCACCGCGCAGAACTACGAGATGGGCCTCAAGGGCCAGCCGCTCGACTTCCTGCAGATGAGCGTTGCCCTGTTCTACACCGATTACAAGGACCTGCCGTACCAGGTCAGCACCACGTCGGGCGGCGGCTTCAGCACCGAGAACATCATCGTCGACCAGACTTCGCAGGGCTTCGAGTGGGAAGGAACCTGGCTGCTCGGCGACAATTTCCGTGTGCACACGACGCTCGGCTACATCGACGTGGACGTGGACGACGACAACCCGTTTGCGGTCGCGCCGCTGACGCCGGAACTCACGGCGTCGGTCAGCCCCGAGCTCTCGATCCCGATGGGCAGCGGCGAGCTGACGCTCCGCGCCGACTGGTCGCACCGCGACGACATGTACGGCGAGCCGAGCTCCGATCCGGGCCGCTTCACGCAGATCGACAGCCGCGACCTGATCAATTTCGACTTCACCTACCGCCCGGCAGATGGCGGCTGGTCGCTCGGCGCCTATGGAAAGAACGTGACCGACGAGCGTTACGACAATGGCCGCCTGAACACCGGCGACTACGTGCTCATCATGATGAGCAACGACGCCAGCGAGTTCGGCGTACGGTTCACCAAGGAGTTCTAGAAGCGATAGCTCAGCTTGACGAGGAGCTGGTGTGCCGTGGGGGTGTCGACGCTCTCACGGAACAGGTTGTCCCATTCGGCGTCCTGGTCGACTAACGTGCTGCCGCCGTAGGAATAGACGACGAACAGATCCGACAGCGGCTTGAATTCATAACGCAGGCGCAGCTGCAGGCCGAGATCGCCCAGGCTGAAATCCGGCGCCGGGACGGCGGCGGCGACCAGGTCGCCGTCCGGCGCGATGTCGAAGGCCTGTCGGGCGCGTGCCTGCAGCGCCACGAACTGCAGCTTGGCGCGGAATTCCGACTTCGCGCTCGGATACCAGTTCACGTCCAGGTCGATCTGCCATTGTCTCCGCGCGTATGACGTGACGCGTTCGAGGTCCGGATTCCAGATCAGCCAGTCCGAGCTTTCCACGTAGATCAGGTCCAGCATGAAATTGAGGTCCGGCGAAACGAAATACTGCGGATTCAGCTGAAGCTCGAACCCGGATCCGTCGAGCCCGTCCTCGAAGGCCTGGGCCTCGACGTAGGTCCACCAGTGCGTGCTGCGCCGGGTCAGGTAACCGACTTCCACCTGCGTCCGGGAGGGCAGGTTGTAGGCGGGGCCGCCGCGGGTCGTCAGGTCGTCAATCCCCGACGTCTCGTTGTTCGCGAACACCCATAATTCGCTGCCGTCGCGAAAAGTCGCGAAGCGCCCGATTTCCAGCGACGAGGGCAGGCGCTCGCCGTCGTCGGTCGTGTTCCATTCCAGGTTCGCGGACCAATGGCTGGATTGCGTGAAGCCGGCTTCGGGGTAGCTGCGCCGGTACCAGAAGGTTTCCGACTGGAAGACCCGGATGCTGTTGCGCGCCATGTATCCCAGGTCGTTGACGTCGTAGTTGTCGTCGTACCACGAGGCGTGGAAATTCTGCTCGAGACGGCCGCCCGGCGCGTACAACGCCGATAGCCAGGCGCCATTTCCGTTGCTGTCGTCCTGCAACGGATCTTTGGATTCCGTGCGAATCGCCTGGCCGCGCAATGCCCAGCCGGGTGCCGGTGAATACTCCCCGTCGAACGCGTGGACGCGGGCCGTGCGATCGAGCGCAGGGCGGTCCGTGAAGGTGCCGAGATAGCCGGCGCTCCAGCCGTCGCCGCGGCGCTTCAGGCGGGCGGCGAGGTAGTCGCGTCCCTCGGCCAGCGAGGAGTCGTCTTCCGCTGCACCGAATGCGCCGTATTCCCACTGGTCCGTCGAGACGCTGTACTTCGCCGCGGCGAGGATATCGCTCTGGCCTTCCGGCCCGAGGTCGGGTGCGCCACCGATCCGCCGCGTGTTGATGAGACGGCCTTCGAGCGTCGTGCGCAGGTCGAAAAGCTGCTGGTTCTGCGTGAAGAACGGCCGTTTCTCGGTAAAAAAGGTCTCGATCGCCGAGAAATTGACCACGAGGTCATCCGCCTCGACCTGGCCGAAGTCCGGATTGATCGTCGCGGTCAGTTGTTGCGCTGCGGTTGGCTTCCACAGGACGTCGAGGCCGGCACGAAAATCCGTGCCACCGTCGAGCAGGTCGGCGGTCACCGATGCGTAGGGGATCCAGCTCAACAGTCCGGCGGCATGCGCCGGTACTTCGAAGGTGAAGAAATCCGAAACGAACGTCGGGCTTCGCATCTCGATGGCGGGGAACGAGTACCGTTCGCCCGTTGCCTGGACTTCGCGGCTGACGAACACCCCGATGCGACGCATGCCGTCCGCACTCTCCCGCATCGGCGCAACCGACCACGGCAGTTCGATCTCGACGGTCCAGCCGGTTTGGTCCTCGGCCACCGCGCTGTACCAGACCCCGTCCCAGTCGTAACTGATGACATTCGGCGGCAATACCGTGCCGTCGCGTATCGACCCGCTGAGCGATACGGTGAACTCGTAGGCCGTCGTGCCCTGGCCTTCGAAATCCACCATGACCGTCACCGGGTCGGCCTCCATGAAGCGCGCGTCCCGCGGTGAGCGGCCACGGATCCGCAGGTTCTCCGGATGGTTCACACGGACCGCGATATAAAGCGCCTCCGGCTGAGCCAGGACGCGCGCGACCGTGTCGTGGCTCGGCCGATCGCGGGTCAGCGGCTCCGTAACGCGGAAATCGTCGAGTACGCGCGCCTCGACCCATTCGGCCTCGGCGAGTTGCCCGTCGAGGACGATCACGCCGGAGCGCGGTCAGCCCGGCTGTACGTTCGCATTCAGCCGGAACAGGTTGCCCGGGTCGTACTTCTTCTTCACCTCGCGCATGCGCGGGAGGTTGCCCTGGTAATTGTCGTCGACTACGGACTGTGCCTCGTCCGCCGTCTCATTGGTGTAATAGCCGTTCGTGAAGCGCTCAAGTCCCGCCCAGTACTTGCGGAGATAGTCCATGTGTGGCTTGCCGTCGTCGGCGAGGCTCCAGGAAACGATCGAGAGCATGTTGTGGGTCGAGCGGCGGTGCGGAAACGCCGTCGAATCGACCGGCTGCCGGGCGATTGCGCCGCCAGACTGCTGGAAGAAGAGCACGGTATTGCGCTTTGGATCGGCCTGGAATCCGTCGACGATCGCGCCGGGTAGGTCGCCCGGATAGGCATCGATGAAACCGGACTTCAGGTAGGTGCCTTCGTTGCGCGGGTCGCTGCGGTCGGTGCTGCGCTGGAGCGCGACGTAGTCCCAGGCCTTGATGGTGTCTGCGATCGGGTTGCCGAGCTTGCGGATCGGCGCGAGCACGCGCTCGGCGTCGCCAGCCGCGCCCGACCAGACCGGCGCCAGGACGAACACGCCCGGCTTGCCGTCCCGTGGCGCCGAGATGATCGCATCCACGTAGAGCTCATCGGGCGCCTCGGCGCTGTACTCGCCGTAGAAGGCGAGCAGTTCTCGCGCCCTCGCCAGCGGGAAGACCAGGGAACCCGCGACGACCTCGCGCTGCATCGGGTGCAGCTCAAACTCGAAGTTCGTGACGACGCCGAAGTTACCGCCGCCGCCACGGACCCCCCAGTACAGGTCCGGGTTGTCATCGGGATCAGCGTGCAGGTAGCGGCCATCCGCGGTCACGATGTCGACTGCCCGCACGTTGTCGAGCGCGAGCCCGAAACGCCGCGCCAGGCGGCCAAATCCGCCGCCGAGCGTCAGTCCGCCGACGCCCGTATGCGACACGGTACCGGACGTCGTAACGAGACCGAGCGCCATCGCCTCGTGGTCCAGCTCGCCAAGCAGGCTGCCACCGTCCACATAGGCGCGCTTTGCGGCCGCATCGACCCGCACGCCGCGGAAGCGCGACAGGTCGATCTGCATGCCGCGGTCGCAGGTGGACTTGCCCCCCGGGCTATGGCCGCCGCACTTCACCGCGACCAGCAGCTCGCGCTCGCGCGCGAAGTTGATGGCACTCTGGACGTCGGCGACGCCGGTCGGCTGGACCACCAGCGCCGGGTGCTTGTTGATGGATTCATTCAACACGCGCCGCGCCTGCTCGTAGGCGGCGTCCCCGGATAGCAGCACCGGACCGCGCATCCGGGCCTGCAGGTCCTTGATCGCCGCCTGCTCGATGACGATTGGCTTGCCGTCGAGCGTGACGGCCGGGATACCGCCCGCCGCCTGCGATGCTGCCTGGTCGAGCGCGTACAGTCGCCCATAGGGCAGGGAATACGCGACTGCGGCCGCGACGCTGGTCTGGAAGAAATGTCTGCGATTCATGGTATCTCCACCACGGTTTCGGGTACGGGTTTGAATGCGGAACGCAACAGCAGGAAAGCGGCATAGAGCACGACGACGACCACGCCCCAGCGCAGCCAGACGATCGGCAT
>JALYJS010000308.1 GCA_030799345.1 Pseudomonadota bacterium
GGTGTACATGGTGCTATCGGCGCTGTACGAAAGCTGGTCGCTGCCGCTGGCGATCATCCTGATCGTGCCGCTGTGCCTCCTGTCCGCGATCGGCGGCACCTGGCTGGTGAATACCATCCACCAGCTCTGGCTGATGATGGTGCCGGCGGGGTTTCCACCCACGTTCCTCGACAACAACATCTTCACCAAGATAGGACTCGCGGTGCTGATCGGCCTCGCCTGCAAGAACGCGATCCTGATCGTCGAATTCGCGCGCGACCTGGAGGAACAGGGCAAGGGCATCGTGGATGCCGCCGTCGAAGCCTGCCGCCTGCGGCTGCGGCCGATCCTGATGACGAGTTTTGCATTCATCGCGGGCGTGCTGCCGCTGGTGTTCGCCTCCGGCGCCGGCGCGGAAGTGCGCTATGTCATGGGCGTAACGGTCGTCGCCGGCATGCTGGGTGTCACGTTCTTCGGGCTCTTCTTCACGCCAGTGTTCTACGTCGTGCTGCGCAAGATCGTCGTGCGCCAGCAGGAGCGGCGGGCTCTGCGGCTGGCGGCCGAGGCGACCGCCCATGATTAAGGCGCTGCTCGCCCTGTTCGCGGCCTCCGCACTGGCGTCATGTACCGTCGGCCCGCGCCACGCCGTTCCGGAAATGCCGCTGCCCGGACAATTCGACCAGGCGCCCGGAGAAGCGACGGCTGAGCCTGTGACCTCGGGGCTCTGGTCCCAGTTCGGCAGCGCCGAGCTCGATGCCCTGATCGCCCGCGCGCTCGAGGCCAACACGACCATCGCGCAGTCGGCGGCGCGCCTTGCCGAGACGCGCGCGCTGTCGGGACTCTCCGTCTACAGCCTGTTCCCGACGGTGACGGCTTCCGCCGGCCGTGAGAACGCACAGATCAGCGGTGGCGAGCCCTTCGCTCCGCCGGGCGGCCTCCGTACGGAGACTTACCGCGCCGGATTCGACGCGAGCTGGGAGATCGACCTGTTCGGCGGGCTGCGCAGCGAGAACCGTGCCATCAAGCGGCGCGTGGAAGCGGACACGGCTTCGCTCGACGATGTGCGCCTCTCGATCGTCGCGGAAACCGCGCAGGCCTGGTTCGCGCTGATCGGCGCGCGCGAACGCCTCGCGCTTCGGCGCCAGCAACTCGCGAACCAGCAGGACAATGTCGGGATCCTGAAGGCGCGGGTCGATGCCGGCAATTCGAGCGGTCTCGATCTCGCGCTCGGCGAAGCGCAGATGCGCAGCATCGCCGCATCGGTGCCGGAGGCGGAAGCCGACCTGGTGCGCGAAGAGCAGCGCCTCGCCGTACTGACCGCCTGGCCGATCCAGACCCTGCGCGAAAAACTGGCGGCGGAAACGACGGTTCCTGAACTGCCCGTGCTGGTCGCGACGGGGACGCCCGAGCAGTGGATGAAGCGCCGTCCTGATATCCGCGCGGCCGAGCGCGAACTTGCGGCATTCACATCGGACGTCGGGGACGAGATCGCCGAGTTCTTTCCGAAGATCATCATGCTCGGGTCCTTCGGCTGGACTGCGGGCAGCCGCGACCAGATCGGCGATGACGAGGCCGAACGCTGGGCATACGGGCCGTCGCTCACCTGGAGCTTCCTGAACTTCGGCCGCGTGGTGCAGCACGTCAGGGCCGCCGAAGCGAGACGCGATGGCGCCATCGCCCGTTATCAGGAGACGGTGCTGCAGGCGCTCGAGGAAACCGAGAATGCGCTCGCGGGTTTCCGCACCGCGAACCGCGCCGAGGATGAGCTGCGGTCAGGCGCCGCGGCCGCGGCGGAGGCCGCGCGGCTCGCGCGCATGCGTTATGAGGTCGGTGCCGGCGATTTCCTGTCCGTGCTCGACGCCGAGCGCACGCAGCTCGAACTCGAAGACCAGCACGTGCAAGCCGCGACGCGGCGTGCCACCGCCCTCGCCGCCCTCTACAAGGCCCTCGCCGGCGACCTTTGATCGGTGCCGGGTCGTACATTCGTAGTCTGGGCAGACTGAAACGCCAGCAACACCCACCACGAGGCCAGCGCGGCCAGCAAGTGTTTGAGGCTGTGGCCACTCGCCCAGCCGACCGCCCCGAAGATCGCCGCATCGAAATGCTCTGCGAGCTTGGCGCCGAGATAGGCGGCAAGGCCCGCCCACAGCCACGACGCACGCAGCCACTGGCCCTGCCGCAGCAGCAGCAGCATCGGGATCAGCATCATTGGCAGGAACTGCACGACGCCATAGGCCCGAAGATCTCCGGCGCCGGCCTGCTCGGTATGGACCCACCAGGCGATGCTCGCGATGCCGAGCGCAACCGAGGGCCACAGCAGCGCCCGGCCGGCCAGCCATGAAATGCGATCGGCGATCACCGCCGAAAACAGCGCCATGAATGCAACCGTCATCGGCAGCCGGTCCCAGACCAGCGTCCAGGTTGACGGCTGGTGATGGTAGTACGCAGAACCGAGCGCGACGAGCATCACTCCCGCGCACAAGACGAGGTAATGCGTACGCAACTCGTCCGGAACCTGACGCAGGACCGCGAAGCCCCACACACCTACCGCGAGAAACGGGGTATTGGTCAGCACATTCCACGCATTCGCGACGCCGGCCATGTTGCGTGCGTCGGCGAAGGCATGATACGCAGGATCCTGCGGCACCGGATCGAGTGCGAATGTACCCGCGACCGCCGCGATCGCAACGGCGACGATCCAGAGCAGCTTCCGATCCAGTTGCGGCACGACAATCCTCCCGCCACGCAGGAGTAACATGATCCCATGAATTCGCTGCACCGAAGGTTGCTGCTGGCCTGCGCTGTTCTCCTGCCTCTGGCGGCGCGCGCCGCCGATGTTCCGCCGCTTTCCGCGGCGACGATCCGTCTTTTCGAACAGGCCGATGGGCCCGTGCAGCCATTCGGGCGCCGGGTATACGGGGATCATTTCGACGCGACGCTCACGCGCATGATCGGGGTCGAGATCGGCGCCACCTATCCCGCGCCGGACGAGACCACGCTGCTGCCGGTCGTCTGCACGCTCACGAATCCTGATGGCAGCAAGAGCGCCGCCGGCCGCGAGATGTCATTCCAGCTCTTTGCCGGCGAAACGCTCTCCAGCAGCGCCAACGTGCAATGGGGGGTCGCGGACGAGCAAGACTGGGATCCGGGTGATTACAGTGTCGACTGCGCGGTGCACGATCAGTCCGTCTGGCAGTCCCGGTTTACCGTCGCGCTGAATCCACCGGACATCGAGGACACGGACATCCGCGTTGCGGGGCTGCGGTTTTTTCCTGTTCAGGAAGAGTTACCGTCAAAAGCCGATCGGCAATATGCGGAATCGTTCGAGGCCGCGGACACGCGGCGCATCGGCGTCGAACTCGAATTCACCCATTCTCCGCCCGGCCGCACGGTAACCGTGCCGGTCGCCTGTCATTACTACTGGCCGGACGGACAGGTCATGCCCCCGGCCGAGATGCGCTATGAGCCGGGGCCGACCTGGCCGGGCGGATACTCGGCCGCCAACATGGGCTGGGACACGGCCGGCAAGTGGCCGGTTGGCCATTACGTGGTGGTCTGCCTGATCGCGGGCAAACCAGTTACCGTAAACCGCTTCGAGGTCCGTTGAGGCCCCGGAAAAGCGGGCAGCGCATCACGATCTCCCGGACCGGCGCCGTGCGAGACTTCCAGCACGTCCACCGGAGGATCTCCCCTTGCGCAAGACCGTGCTTTCAACCGTCGTGATCAGCGGCGTCCTGCTCGCCGCGACCGCATCCCTGGCCGCTTCCGATTACTACATCAAGTTCGATGGCGTCGATGGCGAATCGAAATCCCGCGCCAGGGCGGAAACCATCGAGATGCAGTCGTGGTCGTTCGGCGCGTCCCAGGCCGGCCTCCCGCCGGATGCGGCCGGTGCCAGGGTGGCAACGCCAGCGGCCGGAGAAATCCGCACCGTGACATTTGCTCTGCCGGAGCCTGGCCATGAGTCCACCGAACAACTGGCGCGCCTGTGCGCCAGCGGCAAGCCCATCAAAAGCGCGGTGCTGAACGGCCCCGACGGCCGTTACCAGATGAAGGATGTGGTCGTTTCTTCCTGCGCCGCTAATGGCAATGAACGCAGGTACGAGCTGAAGGGCCACGTCACGCTGATGAAGTAAGACATCACTCCGCGCGCACCATGCTCTTGATCCGGCCGTCCACGATGGTCACGACCATCGCGAAGGACTGGCTGCCCCGGTCATAGGTCCAGGTTTCGATCGTCGATACGCCGCGCTTCACGCGCCCGGCGCCGCTCGCCGCCGGCCCATAGACGTCGATCGTCTCGACAGTCTTGGTCGCCGGTGCGCCGCACTTGTCGAGCAGCTCCGCAACCGACATGTCCGGCGACGCGATCCACTGGCCACAGCGGAAAGTCTCCGCCCCGACGGCATGCGGCAACAGCAACGCGCCAAGCATTACCGCAACTCTCGCGTTCATGACGGCTTCTCCCCGGCCCTGGACGAAGCGGTCCGGCCTGCATACCACAGGATCATAACGCCAATCAGGGCCGATACCGCCGAGGCGCCCAGGACGGCGATCTTGGCCGCGGCAAAATCGGCCGCGACGGGAAACGCGCGCGTCGCGATGAACAACGACATCGTGAACCCGATGCCCGCCAATGCACCCGCGCCGGTCAACTGCGTCCACGAGTACGAATCCGGCTTCACGGCCTGCCCGATTCGCACGGCCAGCAGCGACGCCAGCAGGAAACCGATAGGCTTGCCCAGCACCAGCCCGATTGCGATCGCGATGCCAAGCTCCGCGCGGCCGTCGAAGACACCCGCATCCATCACGACACCCGCATTGGCCAGCGCGAATACCGGCAGCACGAAGTAGCTCGACCACGGTTCGATGGTGCGCAACACGCGGTCGGCCGGCGACTCCAGGCGATCGTGAATCGAGTCCAGCATGCGCAGTGCGGGCAGCGATGGCCCGTGCCGCAGCAGGCTGTCACCAGGCCGGTTCTCCGCGACGATCACGGCCTGGGCCTGGGCCACGAGGGCGTCGAGGTTCGCCGGCGGCCGCGTCGGAATCAGGAGCGCCAGGATCACGCCGGCCAGCGTCGCGTGGACGCCGCCCGCGTGAACACTCGCCCACAAGGCAATGCCGAGCAGCACGTAAGGCAGCGGGCGATACACAGCCGAGCGGTTAAGCATCCAGAGCGTGGCCGTGATCGCGGCGGCAACGGCGAGCCAGACCGGCTGCAACTCGCTGCTGTACGCAAGCGCGACGATCGCGATCGCGCCGATGTCGTCGACGATCGCCGCTGCGGTGAGAAACACGCGAAGTTCGACCGGCACGCGGCGACCCAGCATCACGATCAGCGCCACCGCAAACGCGGTATCGGTCGGCATCGGCACGCCGGCTCCGAGCAGCCATGGACCGCCCGGGATCACGGCGAGATACAAGGCTGCAGGCACGACCAGGCCGCCGACGGCAGCGGCGATCGGCAAGGCGGCGGAGCGGGCATTTGCGAGGCGCCCGGTCGTGAACTCGCGCTTTACTTCGAGCCCCACGACCAGGAAAAAGATTGCGAGCAGGCCGTCATTGATCCAGTGCAGCAGCGGCATCCGGAAGCTGGCGTCGCCGAAGTTGAGTCCGGCCAGTTGCTGCCAGAACGTCTGGAATGCCGGGCCGGCGTCTGAATTGGTCAGTCCGATGGCGGCGAGCGTCGCCAGCAGCAGCAGCAATCCCGCCGACGGTGCCCAGCTCGCGAAATCGAGTGCTGCCGACTGCACGCGATGGCCGAGCGAGCCGAGCATCGCTTCCGCGAGGGACGTCTCGTCCCAGGGCCCGTCATAGCGACGCCCGTTGATGAAGAAGGTCGGCGTGAAACGCACGCCGCTTGCCCGCGCGCTGTGCTCATCCTGCTCCACCCGCAGGGCGCCGCGCGCCAGCCGCTGTGCGGACTCGGCTTCCGAACCGTGGACACCCAGCTCGGCCGCGACCGTCCGCAAATCCTCATCGGTCAGCGAGGCTGAGCGCGTCATCAGCTCGACATGAACGCTCCAGAAGCGCCCGTGCTCGGCAGCGCATTCGGCGAGCTCCGCCGCCTGCCGCGCGAGTGCCGAACCGGTGAGCGGGCGCTGGCGAAAGACATAGCGCATGCGATCGCCGAAGCGGTCGCGGAGCTTCGCTATTTCTTCATTGGCCACGCGGCAGTGCGGACAGGCGTAGCTGCCGTACTCCACGAGCGTGATCGGCGCATCCGCTGGGCCGAGCACGTGGTCTCGTGTTGCATCAACCGGGCGGTCCAGCCGATTGGAGGGTTTTTTTTCGCCCTCGTCAGTACCTGTCATGGCTGCCGCCGAATTAAGTGATTGATTTATCGAGCCGGGACTTCGCATTCTACTCGCAGCCGGGTCTTCCTCGCTGGAAGCGGGCGAGCCGTTTAAGATAGTGGCGTATCCCTTGAAACGACGGTCAGCCAATGAGCATTCCGACCGAACCCATTGGCAGTATTCCCCGGCCCCTGCCATTGATTGACGCAATCCGGCGGAATACGGACGGAAATGATCCCGCGCTGGATGAACTTTATGTGGAAGCCATCCGGGATACCGTCGAGCAGTTTGAGGCCACGGGCTCTCCGGTGATCACGGACGGCGAGCAGAGAAAGTATCATAATTTCTGGACCTACAGCGTTGAGGGCTCGCCCCACACTGCACCCGACGGATTCAGGATTCCTTTCGCCGCAGGCCATGTGCGGCGCATGCCCCGCTTGACGGGCGGGCCATTCCGGTACCAGCGCTATGCCGATCGCTACCTGGAACAGGCTCTGCGCTTCGCACATGTCCCGCTCAAGCAGGCCGTAATTGCTCCTTCCGCGTTGAGCCTGATGTATCCCGAAGAATCCATTTCGGGATACTCACGGGAAGCATTCATTGAGGACCTGCTGCGTGAACATGTAACCGAAGTTCGCCGCTGCCTTGATAAAGGAGCGCACTGCGTGCAGGTGGACTTCACCGAGGGACGGCTCGCCGTGAAGATCGATCCTTCCGGCAGCCTCCTAGCGAGCTTTATCGATCTGAACAATCTTGCCTTGGCGCGCTTTTCTGCCGCCGAGCGCGGGCGGATCGGAGTTCACACTTGTCCCGGCGGCGACCGCGATTCCACCCACAGCGCAGATGTCGACTACGCAGAATTGCTGCCCAGTCTTTTTCAGCTGAATGTGCGCAATTTTTACGTCGCGCTAGCGGGGGAATCCGACCGCCTGTCGGTTCTGAAGATCATCCGCAATAATCTGAAACCATGGCAGCGCATATTCGTCGGCGTCATCGCACCCATCAACCCCCGCATCGAATCCCCTGAAGAGGTCCGGGATCGCGTTCTGGAAGCCGCCGAATACATCCCCGTGGAACAGCTCGGCACTACCGACGATTGTGGATTTTCACCTTTCTGCGACGATACCTCGACCACTCGCGCGACGGCATTTACGAAGATCCGCGCGCGCGTCCTGGGCACCGCGCTCGCCGCCGAGGTGCTTGGAACCGGGAAATGAACTGGGAGAAAGATGAGGACGAAAAACTGCACGCTTCGGCGCTGAAGAACGCCGAGAGCATTGTCCTCGTCCGTCAGCGCATGGAGCGCGATTTACTCGCCGCCAAGGAAGCGCTGGAACGCAAGACACAGGACCTGGCTGCCGCACTCGCCGAGCTGCACGAGCAGCGGGAATGGTTTGAAGTCACCCTGTTCAGTATAGGCGATGCGGTCATTACTACCGATACGCAAGCCAACATCAGCTTCCTCAATCCCGTGGCCGCGGCGATAACAGGGTGGAGCCAGCCAGAGGCGGCAGGCCAGCCAATCGCCAGAGTGTTCAACATCATCAACGAGCACACTCGCGAGCCCGCGCCCAACGTGATCGAAAAGGTATTGCGCAAAGGCGTCGCCGTTGATCTGGCCAATCATACTGCGCTCATTGCAAAGGATGGCACCGAGACTTCCATCGAGGACAGCGCTGCGCCTATCAGAGACTCGCACGGCAACCTTCGCGGAGTGGTGATGGTGTTCCGGGATGTAACTGCCCGCCGCCGCGCCGAAAAGGAATTGAGGCGCAGCGAACAATTGCTCGCGGATTTTTTTGAGAACGCCGCAGTCGGGCTGCACTGGGTCGGACCGGATGGCGTGGTGCTTCGTGTCAATCAGACGGAACTCGCTTTGCTCGGCTACTCGAAAGATGAGTACGTGGGGCGGCACATATCCGAGTTTCACGCCGACAAGTCTGTCATCGACGACATTCTGAACAAGCTCAGCTCTGGTGAGTGCCTGCAAGGCTACGAAGCGCGCCTGATCTGCAAAGACGGTTCAATCAAGCACGTGCTGATCTCATCCAACGTGCTATGGGAGGACGGCAAATTCATTCACACCCGCTGTTTTACCCGCGATATTTCGGAGCAGAAGCAGGCAGAGGCGGCCCTGCGCCAGGAAATTGCCAGCCGCGAGCGGGCTGAAGCCGCCTTGCACGAGACCGATCGGCGCAAGGACGAGTTTCTCGCGACGCTCGCACATGAATTACGTAATCCGCTGGCGCCTATTCGCCAGGCGGCGCTCATTTCAAAAGCGCCGGCTGCGACCGAAGCGCAAAAACGCTGGAGTCATGACGTCATCAGCAGGCAGGTGCATCACATGGCGATGCTGCTCGATGATCTGCTGGACATCTCCCGCATCACGCGCGGTATGCTCGAATTGCGCATGGAATCGACCGAACTCGCCGCGGTCGTTGACGCCGCGGTAGAAACGGCGCGGCCGGCGATCGATGCCAAGCGTCACGCCTTTTCGGTCGAAATTCCGCCGGAGCCGGTGCATTTTGCAGCCGATCCTCTTCGTCTCGCCCAGGTCATCTCAAACCTGCTGACAAATGCAGCCAAGTACACGGACCCGGCAGGCGTGATCGGACTACGTGCTACGTGTGCCGCCGATACCCTGACGATCTCTGTGAGTGATAGTGGAATCGGGATCCCCCCGGAGGCGCTGAACAATGTCTTTGCGATGTTCTCCCAGGTGAAATCGGATCAGGACCGGTCCGAAGGCGGCCTGGGAATCGGACTTGCCCTGACGAAAGGACTAATCGAATTACACGGGGGAACGATCCAGGCCAAGAGTGAGGGTCCTGGACTCGGCAGCGAGTTCGTCCTGAAACTGCCACTTCGCAGCGTCAGCGCTCCTCGCCAAAGGAAGGTTGTTTTTTCACCTGGCGGCCTGAAGACAACACGACGCGTGCTGATTGCAGATGACAATCACGATGCGGCGGAAAGCCTTGCGGCACTGTTGCGGATGGAAGGCCATGAAGTCACCGTGGTGCACGACGGTCAGGAAGCGCTGTCAGCATTCGAGAGCGTTCAGCCGGAGGTCGCGCTGCTGGACATCGGCATGCCGAAATTGAACGGCTATGAAGTCGCCCGCAATGTGCGTCGTGGGTCTATGGGCCGGGCGGTAATGCTGGTCGCCATAACGGGTTGGGGACAGGACAATGACAAGGCCGAGGCGCTTGCGGCGGGCTTTAATCATCATTTTACGAAGCCGATAGAACCCCAGCACATCAGTGAACTGCTCCAGTCCGATAATTTCAGAAACTGAAAGAAAATGGCGCGCCCGGCGGGAGTCGAACCCACGACCTACGGCTTCGGAGACCGTCACTCTATCCAGCTGAGCTACGGGCGCGTTTTTGACAGGAGCGCGATTTTAGCGACCGCGCCCGCCGGACGCTATAATTCCCGTTTCCCGAGCCCACAGGCACGAGCACCCGCATGGCCAAGACAGACCGGCACTTCAAGACCGTATTCAGCGCGGTGCTCGGCATCCTGATCGCGCTCGCGCTGGTCCTGATCGGCATTTCACGCGGTGTCGACAGCGGCCCGAAAGGCGCGCGCGATACCAGCGATCCGTTGATGCAGGCGGAATCCCACGCGCGCATCAAGCCGTTCGGGCAGGTTGCGATTGCGGGCCAGGACAATGCGGCCCTCGCCATCGTCGCTCCGGTCACGGCAGCGGGCCCGGCGGCTGACGGCGCGGTGGCGCCGACCGACGGCAAGTCTGTCTACGAATCAGCCTGTACGGCCTGCCATGGGCCGGGTATTGCGGGCGCGCCCAAGCTCGGCGACA
>JALYJS010000311.1 GCA_030799345.1 Pseudomonadota bacterium
ACCGCCGAGAGTGCCTTCGATGATGGGGCGCACGCGCGTCGCCTGGGTCGTGTCGAAGACCGATGTTTCCTCATCGTCGTTCGTATAGCGGCCGTCCACGTGCAGCACGCCGCGCAGCTTGAGCTGGTTACTGCTGTCGGCCGAGCGCAGGCTGAAGCCTTTGGCGCTTGCGCTGACGATCGGCGTCGCCTCTTTCGCAGCGACGGCGGACTCGACCTGCAGCTCGAGCCGCCGCTCCAGCACACGGATCTTCTGTTCCTGCTCCTCGAGCCTCCGCTGGAGGTCCTCGACCGTCACCTGCGCATGGGCGGTGACGAACGGCGCCATCGTTGCCGCCGCCGCTATCGCCGCCGTCCGCCAAGTCCTGCAATTGCCCTGCATGTCCGGAACTCCTGTGGAGAGTCCCGGACGATGCTAGTCAGCAGCGGTTTCCGTGTCAGTCGCGGCCCGGTGACGAATCGGTGTCAATTCCGGCGACCTGGGAGCGCCGGTGGACTTCGCGTCCTCCCAGCAGTTTCCAGGACTTGGAAATGCTCCTGGCATCCGCGTCATTGGTCACTTCAACCATCATCAGGATGGCGCCGCCGCGGATCGCCTCTTCGTAGCCCCGGATGCGTTCATCCGGCACGCCCCAGTTGCCGAGCGCACTCACGAGACCCGCTGCGAGACCCGCGGCGCCGCCCGCCGCCAGCGCAACCGCCAGCGGTCCGGTGACGAGTCCGAGCCCCGGCACGATGATGGCGGCACCGACAGCCGCAAAGATCGTGATCAGTATGCCGGCGCGTCCGCCGGCCGGTCCGCCCAGCTCGCCGCCGGCGGCTTCCCGGCTCGCAAGTTCGGTCGACACTTCGCTGTTGTTCTCGATGAGCTTCTGGCGCGTCTCTTCCGAAATCACGACGTTGACCGCGCCGATTTCGTAACCACGGCGCAGACACACCTTGTAGGCACGCTCCGCGCGCCGCGCATCCGGGAACAATCCCGTCAGCAGCCATCGTTTCGCAATCCCTGGCTTGGCGTTCGACATGGCACCCGATGTGCCGATCGATGGTGAGTCATTCATCGTCCGTCCTCCATATGCTGGTACAACATACGAGGGTCGGCTCGGGAACGGTGTCGGACAACGCCTACTTGCCGATGCAAAATTGCCCGAAAATGGATGCCAGAAGGTCATCACTGGTCATTTCGCCGGTGATCTCGCCCAGAGCGCGCTGCGCCTGGCGTAGCTCTTCTGCGACAAGTTCGAACGACTCGCGTTCGCCGAGCCGCGCTTCAGCGAGCTCGAACAGCGTTCGGGCGCGCGCGAGCGCGTCGAGATGCCGGCGTCTCGCGCTGAAGACACCGGCTTCCACGCCCTGATAACCGGCGGCCGATTTCAATCGCTCGCGCAAGGCGGGCAGGCCCGCGCCGGTCAGCGCCGAGACGGCGATCACCGGTGTAGCGTGCGCGAGCGCGGGCGCCGGCATTGCCTGCGGCAGGTCGGTCTTGTTCCAGACGACCACCGCCGCCTTCCCCGCGGGAACGGACGCGAGCTCCGTATCGTCCAGTCCGCGAATGCCGTCGACCACGTAAAGCAGGACGTCGGCGCGAGCGGCCTCGGCGCGGGCGCGCCTGACGCCTTCCACTTCGATCGCGTCGACCGTATCCCGCAGGCCCGCGGTGTCGACGATGTGGATCGGCAGGCCGTCCACGTGAATGCGTTCGCGCAGCAGATCGCGTGTCGTTCCCGGAATGTCGGTCACGATCGCGGCGTCGAAACCGGCGAGCGCGTTCAGCAGGCTCGACTTGCCCGCGTTCGGACGCCCGGCGATCACTACGTGCAGGCCGTCGCGCAATGCCCGCCCGCTCGCCGCCGCGCGGCCGATGCGCTCGAAGCGCTGGCTGATTTCTTCGAGCCGTGCGCGCACTTCCTCGCTCGCGAGCAGTTCGACGTCTTCATCCGGAAAATCGATTGCCGCCTCGACGAACACGCGCAGCTGCACGACGAGCGCGGCAAGCTCCTCCGATTCGCGCGAGAAGTCGCCGGCCAGCGAGCGCAGCGCCGCCCGCGCGGCTTCCGCTGATCCCGCATCGATCAGGTCGGCGATCGCCTCCGCCTGCGCGAGATCCAGCTTGTCATTGTGAAATGCGCGTTCGGTGAACTCGCCCGCGCGCGCGAGCCGGGCGCCGAGCGCGATCGCGCGCGCCGCCAGCAGGTCCATCACGACCGGCCCGCCATGACCATGCAGTTCGAGCACGTCTTCGCCGGTGAAGGACTGCGGGGCCGGAAAGAAAATCGCGAGGCCCGCGTCGATCGGCTCGCCGTCCCCATCGAGGAAATCGGCGAGCGTCGCGTGCCGGGGCGCCGGTTCCACGCCGAGCATGGCCGCGGCAATGTTCCGGACAGCGGGGCCCGAAATGCGCACGATGCCGATGCCGCCGCGACCCGGCGGCGTCGCGGCCGCGACGATCGTGTCCGTGGGCGCCGTCATTCCGCTGCAGTATACGAGCCGGCGCGGAGCGCCAGTCCCAGCAGCGCCGGCGCCGGATGTGTCACGACATACGCCGGAAGTCCGGCGAGCCACCCGGCATAGGGCGGCTTGTCCTCGAAAGCGGTCCGGAACAGCGCGGTGTCAAAATGATCGCCCCAGCGCGGAAGGATGCCGCCGGCGAGATACACGCCGCCGAGCGCACCGGCAATCAGCGCCAGATTACCGGCCACGCTGCCGAGCCAGCGCGTGAAGAGCGCGACGGTGCGTACGGCCGTCGCTTCGCCCCGCCAGGCACAAAGCGCAATCTGCTCCGCCCCCAGGTGCGGTGGTCCATGCAGCGCCAGGTGCAGCCGCTCGAGTCCCGGACCGCAGAGCACGGTTTCCGCCGAAACCCGCCCATGCTGCGCGCGCAGTCGCCGCCAGACCTCCAGTTCCTCGTCGTCGACCGGCGCGAGATCCGCGTGACCGCCATCGCCCGCGACAACGGCCCATCCGTCGCCTGAAGGCGTCGCGATCGCGACGCCGAAACCGGTGCCCGGCCCCATGACGACGCGCGGCCCGATGCCCGAGCCGCCGCCGCCGCAAATCCGTAACTGCGCAGGCGTCAGTGCCGGCAGCGATTCCGCGACGGCCGCAAAATCGTTGATCAGGAGCGCGCGCCCGGCGCCGGCGGCGCGCGCAAGCGCCGCGGGTTCGAGGAGCACGGGAGCGTTCGTGAGCCGGATGCTGCCATCGTCCGCGACCGGACCCGCGCCGCAGAAGGCGGCAGTGTCGATACCGGGCCCCGCAACGCTACCAAGGTATTCGCGGATCATCGTCAGGATGTCAGGGCCGGTTGGTTCTTCCCGGAGCTCTTCGAGCTGCCATCCGCCGTTCCTGCGCGTCGCGAGCGCGAGGCGCGTTCGCGTCCCGCCGACGTCGCCGACCAGGATCACCCGCCCGCCCGTCCGCCCGGGCGCCAGGGCGGCGCCGCGGCCAGCTCCACCAGGAAATCGCTGCTCCAGCGCCGCACATCGAACGTTCGCAGGCCTTTCATCAACAGACGGTGTCGCCGCTGCCGTTCGGACAGCGGCATCGAGCGCGCGACATGCAGCGCATTCGCGGTTTCTTCGGCGTCGTAGGGATTGACGAGGAGTGCTGCGGTCATCTGCTGCGCGGCGCCGGCGAAGCGCGAGAGCACGAGCACGCCTGGATTGGCCGGATCCTGGGCAGCGACGTATTCTTTTGCCACCAGGTTCATGCCGTCACGCATCGGCGTGACGATGCCGACGCGGCTCGCGCGGAACAGGCCGGCGAGGGTCCGGCGCGGCAGGGCCCGGTTCAGATAGCGCACCGGCGTCCAGTCGAAGCGCGCAAAGCGGCCGTTGATGCGGGCCGCCTCGCGCCCGAGCTCGTCCCCGAATTCGCGATAAGAGTCGAGGTGGCCGCGGCTGACCGGCGCCACCTGCAGCAGGATCACCTGACCCTGGGCGTCGGGACGGCGCTCCAGATAGCGGCCGAAGGCGTCGATGCGCCGCAGCAGTCCCTTGCTGTAATCCAGCCGGTCCACGCCGATGAACTGGTCGCGGCCGGCAAGCGAGCGGCGCATTTTCGCAAACTCGCGGCTGCCGGGCGGCTCGAACGCGAAGCGGTGGAACTGCTCGACGTCGATGCCGATCGGAAACGCGCCCGCCTGCAACTGCCGTCCGAAAGCGGAGACTACGCGCCCGCGCGCCTCGCCATCGAGCGTCCAGTCGACGTGTTCCTGGAACCGCCCGAGATCCTCCGGGGTCTGCAGCCCCACCAGGTCGTGCGCAAACAGCGCACGCATCAGTTCCTCCTGGGCGGGCAGCGTCGACAGGATTTCGGTCGGCGGAAACGGCGTGTGCAGGAAGAAGCCGATGCGCTGCCGTGCGCCGAGCTTGCGCAGCTCCTCGGCGAGCGTCAGCAGCTGGAAATCATGTATCCAGATGAGGTCGTCCGGTTTCAGCAGCTTGTACAGCGCGACGGCGAACCGCCGGTTGACGCCGCGATAGACCTCGAGCTCCTCGCGTTCGAAGCGCGTCAGGTCGATGCGGAAATGTAGGAGCGGCCACAGGCAGTTGTTGCTGAACCCGCTGTAATAACCGTCCAGCTCCTTCTGCGTCAGGTCAATGGTCGCGACCGTGAATCCCTCGGCCGTCTCCCTGCGCACCCGCGAACGGGTGGAAGCGGCGATGCGGCCGCTCCAGCCGAACCAGAGCCCGCCATGCGCCTTCAGGGCATCGACGAGCCCGACGGCGAGGCCGCCGGCGGAGGCGACGTTACGCACCGGCCCCACCCGGTTCGACACCGCGACCAGTCGTTGTCGGCGCTGGCGTTTCAAACCAGGGTGTCCCAGCCGCCGGAAAGCCGCGTAGCCGCATTGATGATGCCGACCAGCGAATACGTCTGCGGGTAGTTGCCCCAGGCTTCGCCCGTCTCCGGATCGGTATCTTCCGAAAGCAATCCGAGATGATTGCGGCAGGCCAGCATATGACCGAATAGCTCGCGCGCCTCCTCGCGCCGGCCCATGCGCGCGAGCGCGTCGATGTACCAGAACGTGCAGATATTGAAGGCGGTCGTCGGCAGGCCGAAATCGTCCGCCGCCGCGTAGCGGAACAGGTGTCGCCCACGCCGCAGGCGGCGCTCGATCTCAAGCACCGTGCCGACAAAGCGCGGGTCGGTCGCGGGCAGGAAACCGACCTCCGCCATCAACAGCAGTCCCGCTTCGACATCCGTGCCGCCGAAGCTGTCCATGTAGCTGTTCCGCCCGGCGTCCCAGGCGCGGGTCTCGATCGCCGCGCGGATCTCGTCGGCGCGAGCCTGCCACACGATCGCCCGCTCCGGCCGCATCATGCGGTTCGCGATGCGCGCCAGCCGGTCGCAGGCGGCCCAGCACATCAGCACGGAAGTCGTATGCACGCGCTCGCGCGTACGCAGTTCCCACATGCTCGCATCCGGCGACGCGTACACGGCGTAGGCCTGCTCGCCGACCCGCTCCAGCCGCGTGAAATCCTGCATCGTCGCCGGCCGCAGCAGCCGGTGGTCGAAGAACGCCTGGGTCGTCGCGAGGATCACGTTGCCGTACACGTCGTGCTGCAGATGCTCGTACGCCTGGTTGCCGACGCGCACCGGACCCATGCCGCGATAGCCCGCGAGCGTCGTGACCTCCCATTCCAGCAGTCGCCGCTCGAGCGCGACGCCGTACACCGGCTGCAGGTGCCCGTCCGACGCGTTACCGACGAGATTCGCCAGGTAACGCAGGTAGTGCTCCATCGTGTCGACTTCAGACAGCGAATTGAGCGCCCGCACCACGAAGAACGCGTCTCGCAGCCAGCAATACCGATAGTCCCAGTTGCGGCCGGTGCCCGGCGCTTCCGGGATGCTGGTCGTCATGGCGGCGATGATCGCGCCGGTTTCCTCGAAGGTGCAGAGCTTCAGCGTGATCGCGGCACGGATCACGGCTTGCTGCCACTCCGGCGGCAGCGCGAGCCGTCGCGTCCACTGGCGCCAGTGCAGGTCGGTCTCTTCCTGGAATGCGCGCGCGGTCTGCTCCACGCCGTCGGTCAGCGTCTCGTCGGCGCCGAACAAGAAGCTCGCGGATGTTTCCAGCAGGAACGGGGTTTCCGACAGCAAGTAACTGACCGGCGCGTCGGTCGTCAGGCGCAACACGCGATCCGCGCTGACATAGCGGATGTGGTTGCTGCCGTGCGTGATCGTCGGCGTCTGCGTACCGTAGCCGAAACCGGGGCGCAGCCGCATGCGGATCCGCGGCGTGCCGGCGAGCGTCCGCACGCGCCGCACCAGGGTCTGCGGCCGGAACATGCGCCCGCGACGCTCAAAGCGCGGGCAGAAATCGATCACCTCGATCGCGGAGCCGTTCTCGCTGTAGAGGCGCGTGGACAGGATCGCGGTATTGCCAACGTAGTCCTGCTCGCTGCGATTGCACCCGACCAGTTCGACGGACCAGAAGCCCCGTGCATCCTCGCCGCCGACATCATGAACCAGCGAGTGAAATACCGGATCGCCGTCGGGGCGCGGCAGGCAGGCCCAGACCACGCGCGCGTCGCGATCGACGAGGGCGGAGAGGACACAGTTGCCCACGACGCCGAGATCGAGTGTCGCCACGCCGCTCACTGCGCGCGCTCCCACGCCCAGCAGGCGAGGCTCGCCCGCAGCCAGCGATGAACCTCGTCGACGGTGTCCAGGCGATAACGCGCAGTACTCGCGTCATTGCCGACCTTGACACCGAATCCGCTGAGCTCCTGCGCGGCGGCGATGCCGTCTTCGTCGGTGCGATCGTCCCCTACGCAGACCGGCAGGCGCCCGGCGAAGGGTGCGAGTTCCGACAGCGCGCGCAGCGCCGCGCCCTTGTCCGCTCCGCGCGGACGCGCTTCGACCACCTCGCTGCCGTCGATCACGTCGAATAGTTCGGGCGGCGCGAAGGCCCGCATGGCCTCGCGGCATTCTGCGGCGCGCGCGGGCGCACGACGGAAATGCAGGGCGACCGCGACCTCCTTGTCCTCGACCAGGAGCCGCGGATCGTCCCCAAAGCGCTCGCGCAGCTGACGCACAAGCGGTGTCGCGACGACCGACTCGCTGCGGAAAATCGTGACGCCGGGTTTCGGGCGCAGTTCGGCGCCGTGCAGACCGGCGCCGGCCAGGGCGACGGGGGCGATCAATGCATCGATGTCCGCCAGCCGCCGGCCAGTCAGGATTGCCAGTGCGCCATGGAGTTCCCCGGCCAGCGTCGCGAGCAGGGACGGCAGCGACTCATCCACGACGACGTGATCGGGGCTCTGCGCGATCTCCGCCAGCGTACCGTCGAAATCGAGGTACAGCGCCGCGTGCCCGGGCAGCAGGGGAGGCCCTGTCTCCATGCCGGTTTGCGTCATCACGATTCGATTGTATCCGCCGTTGCGCCGTTGCCGGCGTTACTCGTGGCGCAATGCCTCGATCGGGTCCATGCGCGCGGCACGCCGCGCCGGCCACAGGCCGAACACCAGACCGACGCCCGCGCTGAATCCGAATGCGAGCGCCAGCGATTCGAAGGTGACGGCGGTCTGCCACCCGGCCAGGCGCGACAGCAGCGCGGCGGTACCGACGCCGAGCGCGATGCCGACGATGCCGCCGAGCAGGCACATGATCACGGACTCCACCAGGAACTGGCGTAGGACATTGCCGCGTGTCGCACCGACCGCCTTGCGGATGCCGATTTCGCGCGTCCGCTCGGTAACCGTGACCAGCATGATGTTCATGATGCCGATGCCGCCGACCACGAGGCTGACGCCCGCGATGCCGGCGAGCAGGAATCCGAGGATCTGCGTGGTCTCCTGCTGGGTCGCGAGGAACTGCCGCCGGTCGAGCAGCGTGAAGTCGTTGTCACGTCCGGGAAGCAGCGCGTGCTCGCGCCGGAGCACGCGCTCGATCTCGACCATCGCCTGCGCGAGCTCGCTGCCGGGCGCGACCAGCGCCGAGATGTTCTGCACTTCCTCGGTGCCGCGCAGGCGATAGCGCGAGGTACCGAGCGGTATGTAGGCGTCGTCGTCGGGGTTGCCGAAACCGACGGCGCCCTTGCGGCGAAACACGCCGATCACCTCGAACGGAATGTTCTTGATCACGATCATCGCGCCGACCAGGCCCGCGGGCGGCAGGCCGAGCAGCTCGGGAAACTCGCCGCCGAGCACCACCACGCGCCGGCGAGCGGCATCATCCGAGGTGCTGAACATCCGCCCCGCGTCGAGTTCGTAACCGTGGGCGTCGGCGTAGTCCGGCCGTGTGCCGATGACCTGGACGTTGAAATTACGCGCGCCGAGGCGCAGCTGCTCGCGGCCGCCCTGCTCCGGCACGACCGCGGCCAGGTGCCGCGCATCGCGCGACAGCGCTTCCGCGTCGGCCACCGTCAGCGTCTGCTGTTCGCGCGCGACGCCCTGTGCCCAGCGCATGCCGGTCGTGACCGTCAGCACATCGGCGCCGAGCGCCGCGAGCTGTTCGTCGACCGCGCTGGTTGCGCCGCGGCCGAGCGCGAGCATGGCGATGACCGCGGCCACGCCGATGATGACCCCGAGCATCGTCAGCGCGGTGCGGAACGGATTGCCGGAAAGCGATGCGAGCGCCACGCGCACCGTTTCCCAGAACGGCATCTCAGCGCTCCGGACGCTGCGTCAGGCCGGGGATGCCGCTGCGGCGGCTCGATACGTCCTGGATCTGCTGCTGGATCTCGATGAGGCTTGCGGTCGGCAGCAACAGCGCCTCGTCGCCTTCCGCGAGGCCGGCGGTGATCTCGACCCGGTCGAGATCCGTGATGCCGGTTTCGACCTGGATGGGTATCCGCTCGGCGTCGCGCACCGCTACCACCCACAGCCCGCCGCCGAGCTGCAGCGCCTCGCCGCCCGCTGATCCACGCGCCCGGCGCACCGGCGCGCCAGCCGCTTCCGGCAGATCCAGCGCGCGGCGCAACTCGCCGGCGTCAATGCCCAGGATCTCCGCGGTCGTCTCGATGTCGCGCGGCGCCCGCAGCGCCATCAGCGGCAACGTCAGCACGGCTTCGCGTCGCGCGACGTCGAATACCGCGTCCACGTTCATGCCCGGCCGCAGCAGCCCCCCTTCGTTGTCGACGCCGATCAGCACCGCGAACAGCGTGACGTTCTGGTCGATGACCGCCTGCGGCTCGATCTTCTCGATGGTGCCGGAGAAAAACCGCCCGGGATAAGCGGCGACCCGGATGCGCGCCGGAATGCCCGCCGACAGCTTGCCGATGTCGGTCTCGTCGACGCGCACGCGCGCGCGCACGCGGCCGAGATTCGCCATCGTCAACAGCAGCGTGCCGCCGCCCACGTCCTGGGTCGGCGACGAAATCACCTGTCCGGGTTCGACCAGGCGCGTCAGGATGGTGCCGGCTGCCGACGCCCGCACCTCGGTGTCCTCGAGTGCGATGCGAGCATTCTCGAGCGCCACGCGCGCCGCAATCTCCTCCGCCCGTGTATTGGCGACCGCGAGTTCGAGCGCCTCGTACTCGGCGTCGTTGATCCAGGTCTCGACCCGCAGTTTCTCGCCGCGTGCGAGCTGGGCCTTCGCCGTCGTGAGCCGTGCAGCGGCGGCGGCAACTTCCGCATCCGCCTGCGCGACATGATTGCGCGGGGTGCGCGGATCGATACGCACCAGCAGCCGCCCCGATTCGACGGTGTCGCCGATCTCGGCGCCGAGCTCCAGGATCTCGCCGGAGGCCTTGGACTTAACTTCCACGCTGCTGATAGGCTCGATCGTGCCCGATGCCTCGACCACGACGCTGATGTCGCCGCGCCGCACGGCGGCGGTTTCGTACTGCGGAGCGGGAGCAGCGCCGTCGCCGCAGCCCACGAGCGTCGCCAGCACGACCAAAGCCGCCGCGGCCGGTCTTCTGCTATGCGGCGGCATGGGCACCCCCGGGATTCAGCGTGTCCTGCACGACCAGACCGTCACGCAGCTCGATCGTTCGCCCGGCGCGCCGTGCGATCTCGCGCTCGTGCGTCACGAGCACGATCGTGTTGCCGGCGGCATGCAGGGCGTCGAACAGCGCGAGAATCTCGGCGCCGGTCGTGCTGTCGAGACTGCCGGTCGGCTCGTCCGCGAGCAGGAGCGCGGGTCCCGTCACCAGCGCGCGCGCGATCGCGACCCGCTGGCGCTGCCCGCCCGACAGTTCCGCCGGCCGGTGCAGGCTGCGATCGCCCAGTCCGACATTCTCGAGCGCCTGCCGCGCGCGCTGCCGGCGCTCGCCCCGGCGTACGCCGCCATAGGCGAGCGGCATTTCCACGTTCGCGAGTGCGGTAAGCCGCGGCAGCAGGGCGAACGTCTGGAACACAAATCCGATCTCGCGGTTGCGCGTGCGGGCCAGCTGCTGGTCGGACATCTCGGACACCCGCTTGCCGTTCAGCCAGTACTTTCCGGCATCCGGACTGTCGAGGCATCCCAGCAGATTCATCAACGTGGACTTGCCGCCGCCGGACGGCCCCATGATCGCCACGTACTCGTTGCGCCGAACGACCAGATCGATGCCGCGCAGCGCGTGTATCGTCGTCCGCCCCATCGCGTAGCGGCGTTCCAGCCCCTCAGTGCGGATTATGGGGTTCGTCAAGGCTTCGTATAGGTGACCCAGGCGCCTTCGGTGTCGCTGTTCTCGGTATGGGGCTCCATGTCCGCGAACTGCCAGCCGTCCTTGGCCATCTTCGCGTGCATCTCGTTGAGCTTCTTTGCGATGCTGCCGCCGCCGTGGCCATCAATGTGCACGGTCAGCGCCGCCGGCTTTTCCGCTTCGACGATCTCCTGGCCGCCGGCCCAGGCGAACATCGCCGTCAGCCCCACCGCGACGCCAAGTGCCGCTACCGCCATGCTGAGTTTCTGATTCCTGCCGTTCATGCGATCTCCGATGCGTTCAATGGGTTCGGTTCTTTTTCGCCTCGGCTTCGACCACGCGGTTGATTTTCCATTGCTGCGCGATCGACAGCGCCGTATTGGTGAGCCAGTAGAGCACGAGTCCCGCCGGAAACCACATGAACATCACGGTCATGATCACCGGCATGAAGGCGAAGACCTTCGCCTGGACCGGATCCGGCGGCGTGGGGTTCAGCTTGAACTGCGCGTACATCGCCACACCCATCAGGATCGGCAGGATGAAGTACGGATCGCGCGACGAGAGATCCTGGATCCAGCCGAAGAACGGCGCCTGGCGCATCTCGACGCTTTCGAGCAGCACCCAGTAGAACGCGAGGAAGAACGGGATCTGCACCAGCATCGGCAGGCAGCCGGCGACCGGGTTGATCTTCTCGCGCTTGTAGAGCTCCATCATGGCGCGCGCCTGCGCCTCGCGATCGTCCTTGTGCCGCTCCTGCACGGCCTTCAGCCGCGGCGCGATGGTCTTCATCTTCGCCATCGAGCGGCCGCTCGTTTCCGACAGCTTGTAGAACACGAGCTTGATCATGAAGGTCACGATGATGATCGTGAGTCCCCAGTTGCCGACAAACTCATGGACCTTCGACAGCAGCCAGAAGAGCGGCTGCGACAGGATCGTCAGCATGCCGTAGTCGGCGGTCAGCTCGAGCTTCGGGCCGGCTGCCTTGAGCTGATGCTGCAGCTTCGGTCCGACGAACACCGTCTCGGTGAAATCCGCGCTGCCGCCGGCCGGCACTGCGACCGCAGGACCCACTACGCGCAGCAGGTAATCGAGGTCCTGGACTTTTACTTCGTACTGATATGGCTTCCCCGCCGCCGGCACGATTGCCGCGACGAAATGATGCTGCATGCCGGCGATCCAGCCGTTGGTGATCGTGCGCGACAGCACGCGGTCGTCCTCATCCTCCATGTCGAGCTTCTGGTAGCTCTCGCCGTCGTAGTACGCCGGACCGCGGAACGAATACGTCTCCGGGTCGAACATCGAGCGCTCGGTGTCCTGGGTGTGACGCAAGAACTGCGCATAGGACGCGAGCCGCACCGGCGCCGCGCTGGTATTGTCGACCCGGTAGCGCAGGCCCACGGCATATGAGCCGCGGTTGAAGACGAAGGTTTTCGTGACCGTGAGGCCGGCGCCGTCGCTCCAGCGCAGCGGCACTTCGAGCGTGTCGCTGCCTTCCGGCAGCCGGAATTCCGTTGCGGCGGCGGTGAACGGCGCCTTGTGATTCGGCTCGCTGCGGCCCGGCTCGCCGCTCGTCAGGCCCGACTGGAACAGGAACAACGTGTCCTTCGCGTCCGTGTTGAACAGGCGCATCGGCACTGTCGGATCGTCCTTGTGCCGCGGATACGCCGGCAGGTCCGCACGGATCAACTCGCCGCCCGCGAGGTTCAGATCCAGGTCAAGCACGTCGGTCGCGATGTGGACGATGCGCGCCTCTTCCGGCGCGATCGCGTTGCCGTTCGCTTCGGGCACCGCGGGCGTCTCGCCCGCCGCAACGGGCATCGTCTCGGCGCTTTCCGCGGCGACGCTCGGCAGTTCGTCCGCCAACGCGCCGCCCGCCGGTTTTTCAGGCGTCCCGGTCGTCGTAGTCGCCGCGGTTTCGGCTGCGGGCGACGCGGCCGGCGGCTGCGAATTGTCCTTGATCCAGGTGTTGACGTTCAGCCACAGCAGCGCGCGCGGATTCGTCATGCCTGCCGCGACTCGGGCACCGGGTCGTAACCCGCGCCGCCCCAGGGGTGACAGCGGCAGATGCGCCGCGCGCCAAGCCAGGCCCCGCGGGCCGCGCCATGC
>JALYJS010000315.1 GCA_030799345.1 Pseudomonadota bacterium
TTCCTGGCCGGGAAGCATGGCGGGGGACTTTTCGTGCTCGTGTTCGTCTCGGCTTGTCTGCTGATCGCGATCCCGCTGCTGGTTTCGGAATTCATGATCGGCCGTCGGGGCGGACCGAATGTGCCGGCTGCCGCCGGCCGCATCGCGATCGCGGCCGGTCGCTCGCCGAAGTGGGCTGCGATCGGAACGCTGGGCACGCTCGCCGTGTTCCTGATCATGACTTACTACAGCGTCATCGGCGGCTGGATATTCGCCTACATCGAGGCCTACGCGACCGGCGCTGCATCGTCGCTGGACCAGGCCGGGCTGACGGCGCGATTCAGCGCGCTGCTCGCCGATCCCTGGCGGCTCATGTTCTGGCATGCGGTATTCATGGCCGCGACGCTCGTCATTTCCGCCGCCGGCCTGCATCGCGGCATCGAGATCGGCAACAAGATCATGATGCCCGGGCTGTTCGGCATCCTGCTCGCGCTTGCGATCTACGCTTTAGTCCAGGGCGATGCGTCCCGTGCGCTCGTGTTCCTGACCCAGGTTGATTTCTCTCAGCTCTCCGGCGAGCTGGTGCTGGCCGCAGTCGGGCAGGCGTTCTTCGCGACCGGCGTCGGCATGGCGATCATGATCGCGTATGGCAGCCACGTTGCCGCGACGACGTCGCTGCCCCGCTCCGCCGCTGTCGTGACGTTCTCGATCATCCTGGCTTCCGTGCTGTCGAGCCTGTTGATCTTTCCGCTGGTCTTCGGCTCCGACGTCGATCCCGCGCAGGGTCCGCAACTCGCTTTCATCGTCATGCCGTCGATCTTCATCGGCATGCCGGCCGGCCACCTGGTCGGAACGCTGTTCTTTGTGCTGCTTGGGTTCGCCGCGCTCTCATCGTCGATCGCGGGGCTTGAGCCCGCCGGCGCCTGGCTGATGGAGCGGTTCAGAATGAAGCGGATCACGGCGATTTCGCTGGTGGCGGCCTTCGCCTGGTTGCTCGGGCTCGCGACCGTGCTGTCCTTCAACCACTGGAGCGACTGGCATCCGCTCGCCGCGATCGAGCGGTTCAGGGTATCAACGGTCTTCGACCTGGTCGATTACTTCGCTTCGAACATCCTGCTGCCGGTCGGCGCCCTGCTGACCTCCCTGTTCGTGGGTTGGCGGCTGGAACGCAACGTGACCGCAAATGATTTCGGCGCGTCGCCGGCCGTCCGGACGCTGTTGCGGGTGCTGCTCCGTTACCTCTGCCCGGTTGCCATCGTCGGTGTGCTCGTCAGCGCCATCTGATACCCGTCCGGGGCAAAGCAGCATGGAAAGCCGGCGCGTGCTGGGGTAAAGCTGAAGCGATGGACTACTTCATTCAGGAACTGACGGACGGGCTGCCCGACGGCGCGCAGATGGCGCGCGTCATCATCCGGATGCTTGCCGCCGCGCTGTTCGGCGCCATCGTCGGCATCCAGCGCGAGCGCGCCGGCAAACCGGCTGGCGTGCGGACGCATATGCTGGTTGCCCTCGGGGCCGCCCTCTTCGTGATCTCCGGCCAGGAATCCGGTATGGATTCGGCCGGCATTTCGCGCGTCGTGCAGGGCCTCGCGACCGGCATCGGCTTCATCGGCGGCGGTGCCATCCTGAAACTCACCGCGCAACGCGAAGTCGAGGGACTGACCACCGCGGCGGGCATCTGGATGACAGCCGCTGTCGGCGTCGCCGCGGGTCTCGGCCAATGGGGAACCGCGGGGATCGGCGTCGCCCTCACGTGGATCATCCTTTCCATCGTGGGCGAGATCACTCACCGGCTGGACATTCGAGAGCAGGCGGCGAAGAAGCAAGCGCCATCCCGTTGAATAGCGTTCGGGGAGACGGCATCGATGAAAGTTTTGAAGGCCGTGGCGATGGCCTGCATCCTGTTCGCGGGCTGCCAACCCTCTTCCGACTGGGCTACCGACGAGGCAGCGTTGATGCGGCTGCTCCAGCAATCCGCCGATGCCTTCAATCGCGGCGACCTGCCCGGGCATCTCGAGTCCTATGACGAGAGCGTCACGTTCATGACGAAGGACGGACCGAGACCGGGTGTTGCGCCGATCGAGAAGGCGTTCCGCGAGGCGTATTTCAGCGACGGAAAGCCGAAGCAGACACTTCGCTTCGAACGGCTGGCCGCGCGCCGGCTGGGTCCGGACGTGGCGCTCGTGACCGGGCGTTACATCCTCTCGGGCGGCACGGAGGCTGACCAGACCGGCTGGTTCACGACGATCTGGACGCGCACGGCGCGCGGCTGGAAAGTGGTGCACGATCACTCGAGCTAGCGTGTCCCCGGTCCTTGATTGAATACGGACCTCCGGCGCGTTACAAAGGCGCGACAGGAGGATTCGGATGACACCTCGGCAACTGGTCGAGTCCTGGGTGGATGCATTCAATCGCGCAGACGCGCTCGCGGCGCTTTACGCGGACAATGCCGTCAACCACCAGGTCGCGGAAGCGCCCGTGGCAGGGCGCGAGGCGATTCGCCGCATGTTTGCCGCCGGCTTCGAGACGGCGGACATGACCTGCATGATCGAGAACCTGTTCGAGGACGGCGAATGGGCGATCCTCGAATGGCGGGATCCGCTGGGGCTGCGCGGCTGCGGATTTTTCCAGATCGTTGACGGCAGGATCCGTTTCCAGCGCGGCTACTGGGACAAGCTGTCGTTCCTGCGCATGCACGGCCTTCCGTTACCGCCCGGCTGACGGTTCCGAGTTTCGAGGTACGCACCGATGTCTGCCATCAAGACCCGACTTGCGACACCCGACGACCTCGACGGCCTCGCGCCGCTGTTGGACAGCTACCGCCAGTTCTACGAACAGCCGCCGGACCTCGCGCGCGCGCGGAGCTACCTCGAGGAGCGCATGGGGCGCAATGAATCCGTCATCTATGTCGCGGAAGACGAGAACGGCAAACTCGTTGGCTTCACCCAGCTCTATCCGACGTTCTGCTCGGTCCGGCTGGCGCCGACTTACGTCCTTTACGATCTATTCGTCAGCAAGGCCGCCCGTGGCGCCGGCACGGGTCGCAGTCTGATGGAAGCGGCCGAGGCGCACGCCGCGAAAACCGGCGTCGCGCGCATGGAGCTTTCGACGGCTCGCAGCAATACCGTCGGGCAGTCGCTGTACGAATCCCAGGGCTGGGTCCGCGATGAAACCTTTCTCGTCTATGGCAAGTCGTTCGCGCCGTAAGCGCGCCTGACGATCCGTGCGGCTCTGGAGCCTGCATCCGCGCTATCTCGATTCCCAGGGCCTCGTCGCGCTCTGGCGCGAGGCGCTGCTCGCAAAGGCCGTCCTGCGCGGTGAAACCCGGGGTTACCGGCACCATCCGCAGCTCGAGCGGTTCCGCTCGCACGCACTTCCACGTTCCGCCATCAATGCGTATCTGCAGGAAATACACGCCGAAGCGACCCGGCGCGGCTACGCATTCGATCGCAGCAAGATCGGCCCGCTGCGCGGAGTGCGCCCCATTCCCGTGACCAGCGGGCAGCTCGCGTACGAATGGCGCCATCTGTTACGCAAGCTCGCCCGGCGCAGCCGGCCGCTGCATCGCTTATGGCTGGGCACGACCCGCGTGGAGTGCCATCCTTGTTTCCAGCGGGTACGGGGGACGATCGAGCCGTGGGAGCGACCGTGAACGTTCGGCCAATCAATGCCGCAGACATTCCAGACGTGCTGCCGCTGGTGGAGCAGTACTGGATCTTCGAGGACATCGCGGGCTATGACGAGTCACGCATCGGCAGGGAATTGCTCCGGCTATGCGAGGACCCGCGCCTCGGTGCCGGCTGGATAGCCGAAGAGAAAGGCCGGCCGGTCGGCTATCTTCTCGCGGTCTTCATTTTCAGCCTGGAGCATCTCGGGCTGACGGCCGAGATTGACGAGTTCTTCCTGCTACCTAGCGCGCGCGGGCACGGTGCCGGCTCCGCGCTGCTGGCAGCCGCGGAAGCGGAAGCAACGCGCCGGGACTGCAGGAACATCTCGCTGCAGCTCGCGCGCGGCAACGAGGCCGCGCGGGATTTTTACCGCCGGCAAGGTTATTCGGAACGTTCGGGGTTCGAGCTGCTCGACAAGATGCTGCCCCAGTAGTCGAACCTGCGTACCCAGTGCTCGAGCCGCGGCAGCACCGGCGTCAACTGCGGGTCGAAGTTGCGCCACTGTGCAAGCGACGTCCGGTAGATCGGGCGCACGACCTGGGATCTGCTCGGCGTGCGCAGATTGCGGCGGCGTGCGGTCTCCACGTGATTCAGGACGGAGTCGTTCCATGGGATGCCCAGGAATGCGACCAGCTTCTGAGCCGTGACCCGCAGATCGTTCACGACATCCTCGTAACGCACTTCATGCACGGCCAGCGACAGCTTTGCGCGGGCCACCTCCGCCAGCGACATCACGGCGTCGTAATAGCCGGTCGCCGTTTCCGGCGACAGGAACTGGTACATGGCGGCGTTCATCGCAAAGCGGTTGCGCAGGCAGCTCAGGATCACGTCGCGCGGGTCGCGCAGCGCGAGAATGATCTTCGCGTCCGGAAACAACAGATGGATCAGCGGCAGCAGCGCGAGATTGAGCGGCAACTTGTCGATGAGCATCCGCCCGTCGGGCCGCGCACCCAGGGCTGCCTCGACGCGCTTCCAGTAGGCGCGGCGCAGATCGGTGAGTTCCGATTGAGGCAGTTTGTCCCAGCGCTCGAGTGAACCGGGAGCCAGCAGCAATGGCCCCACCGCATCCGCGAAATTCTCCTGCTCCTCGAGCGCGATGACACCGGGGTGCGCGGCCAGTAGCTGCTCGAGCAAGGTCGTGCCCGAGCGCGGAAAGCCGACCAGGAAGACAGGTGACGCCAGATCGTCGGGAGCGGGCCGGGTCCAGTTCGCGGGATTCGTGTCCTGCATGAATGCGTTCAGACGCGCGATCGTCGCCGGCGAGCTCACGGCTTCGGCCTCCGCATAGCGCGGTGCGTGCAAGTCGCGCTCGATGTCGTTGGCCTGCGTGTACTCCCGGTATGCCTCGTCATAACGGCCGAGGCCCTCCAGCGCCTTGCCCAGCAGTCCCCGTGCGCTCGCCTGATTCGCCGGCCGCACGCCGGCCAGCTCCAGCAACGCACGCAACTGGTGCGCTGCGGTCGCGTGGCTGCCGGCGCGCAATTCCAGCCGCGCCAGCACCAGGCGCGCAGTGACATGATCCGGCGCTATCTTGCGTGCCCGGTTTGCCAGCGCGCGCGCTTCGTCGGGCTGCTCGTCCTGCTCGGCGACATCGGCGAGCGCGGCAATCGCATCCACGTGATTCGGATTGCTCTCCAGCGCCCGCTCAAAGCAACGCCGCGCCACCCGGCGATCGCCGAGCTCCAGCATCAGGCTGCCCAGGTTGTGCAGCGCCCAGGGAAAACGGCTGTCGATGCGAAGCGCCGCTTCGAGCGCGGCGCGTGCCTGCTCCGGCCGGCCGTTGGCCGCGTAGATTCCGCCCAGGCTGTTCAGGATGAAAATATTGTCCGGCGCGGCGGCACGCGCGCGTTCGAACAGCGGCTCGGCGGCCCGCGTGTCCCCGGAGCGGGCACGGATGTTGCCCAGTATCTGCAGCGCATCGGTCTGATCCGGATCATCCGCGAGGATCTCCGCACAGGCGGATTCGGCTTCCGGCCAGCTTCGCGCCTCGTAGGCGGCCACGGCACGGCTGATGAGAGCGTCATTCACAGGGTATGGTGTCATTGTCCTTCCGCTTGCGGCAATATATCGCCCGGGTTTCTTGGGGAGACCACAATGGGCCGCATCATTGCCTTTCTCTATGGCGTCGCCAGCTATGTTCTCTTTCTGGTGACGTTCCTGTATGCCATCGGATTCGTCGGCAACTTCATCGTTCCGAAGTCGATCGACTCGGGCGTGCCGGGGCCGTTTGGCGAGTCGCTGCTCATCAATGCGCTGCTGCTCGGCGTGTTCGCGGTCCAGCACAGCGTGATGGCGCGCCCCGGCTTCAAGCAGTGGTGGACGCAGTTCGTGCCAAGACCCGTCGAGCGCAGCACTTACGTGCTGCTTGCGAGTCTCGCGCTGGTGCTGCTGTTCTGGCAGTGGCGTCCGATGACGGATGTCGTCTGGCAGGTCGAGAACGAAATGGGGCGCACGATCCTGTGGGCACTCTTCGCACTCGGCTGGGTCATCGTGTTGTTGACGACGTTCATGATCAACCACTTCGATCTCTTTGGCCTGCGCCAGGTGTATCTGTACCTGCGCGACACGAGATACACGGAACTGCATTTCCAGCTCAACTTCCTCTATAAGCTTGTCCGCCACCCGCTGATGCTCGGGTTCCTGATCGCATTCTGGTCGGCGCCCACGATGACGGTCGGGCATCTCGTGTTCACGCTGGCGACGACGGGTTATATCTTCATCGCGCTGCACTTCGAGGAACGCGATCTGGTCAAGTTCCACGGCCAGGCCTACGAGGACTACCGCAAGCGCGTGTCGATGATCCTGCCGATCCCGAAATAGGCTGGCGCTCCACCCGCGGCGGGCGGATCGGCCGGCTCTACAGCGAGGTGCTGCCGATGCAGACCCAGGCCCGGAAAGCGGATGCCTTTCGCGCGCTGCACGCACGCAAGGGCGCCTTCATCATCCCGAATCCCTGGGATGTCGGCACCGCGCGCATCCTCGAGCGGCTCGGATTCGAGGCGCTGGCCACGACCAGCGCGGGATTCGCGTTTTCATCCGGCGTTGCGGACAACCAGATCGGACGCGACCGCATGCTCGCGCACGTGGCGGAACTTTGCGCAGCGACGGCTCTTCCAGTCAGCGCGGATCTCGAGAACGGATTCGGCGACGAACCGGAGACCGTGGCGGAAACCATCCGGCGTGCCGCCGTCGCGGGTGTCGTCGGCGGCTCGATCGAGGACTCGGTCAACCGGCCCGGCGAAACCGTGTATGAGTTCGCCCATGCGGTCGATCGCATCCGTGCCGCCGCCGAGGCCGCGCGGTCGCTGACATTCCCGTTCACATTGACCGCGCGCTGCGAGAATTTCCTGCTCGGCATCGCGGACCTGAAGGACACCATCCGGCGGCTGCAGGCCTACCAGGAAGCGGGCGCCGATGTGCTGTATGCGCCATGCATCACGACCCGCGAGGAGATCACCGCGGTGGTCCGGTCCGTCGACCGGCCGGTCAACTTCCTGATGGGCACGCAGTCGCAGCGGTTCAGCCTTACGGAACTCGGCGACATGGGCGTGCGGCGCGTCAGCGTCGGCAGCGCGCTCGCCACCTCCGCGCTAGGCGCATTCCTGCGCGGTGCGCGCGAGATGAAGGAACGGGGCAGCTTCAACTATACGAAAGACTCCGCCGGCTTCGGGGAAGTGACCGAACTCCTCAAGGCCAGGTGACTGCCACCGCCATGAGCGATCCTTCCGGCTTCCGGTTCGACAGCGGGTCGCTTGCGTTGCTGCGCGAAGCGCTCGGGCGCATGGAGGAAGGATTCTCCTCGCTTCCGGCCCTTGAGGCCGACGGCGCCGACCCGGAACCCCTGCGCCGCGTCCTGCTCGAGGTCGCGGAGCGCATGCAGGACAATTACCCGTACTTTCATCCGCAGTACGCGGGCCAGATGCTGAAGCCTCCCCATGCGGTCGCACGGCTCGCCTACTCGCTTGCGCTGTACGTCAATCCCAACAACCACGCGCTCGACGGCAGCCGCGCGAGCTCCCGGATGGAAAAGGA
>JALYJS010000338.1 GCA_030799345.1 Pseudomonadota bacterium
CTGATCCTCGTGCTCGACACGCCCGGCGGTCTCTCGGAATCCATGCGCGACATGATCCGCGCCATCCTGAGTGCGAAGCTGCCGGTCGTGACCTATGTTTCTCCTCCGGGCGCGCACGCCGCCAGTGCGGGCACGTTCATTCTGTATGCGAGCCATGTTGCTGCGATGGCGCCCGCAACCAATCTGGGCGCGGCGACGCCGGTGCCGATCGGCGGCGCACCACGCGGCCGTGACCCTGGCTCTAATGAGGAGAATGAGAAGGAGAAGGACGGTTCCGCCGATGACGGCCAGGCGCCGGCGGCAATGGACCGGAAGGCGATCAACGATGCGGTCGCCTATATCCGCAGCATCGCGGAGATGCGTGGTCGCGATCCGACCTTCGCCGAGGAGTCGGTGACGAAGGCGGCGAGCATCACGGCCACTGAGGCGCTGCAGCGCGGGGTGATCGACCTCATCGCAGCGGATCTTCCGGAACTGCTCGCCTCGCTGGACGGCCGTGAAGTGACGCTGCCGACCGGCCGGATTGCGCTCGCGACCCGCGGCCTAACCGTCGAACGGGTCGAGATGGACTGGCGCACATCGCTGCTCTCGGTGCTGACTAATCCGCTCGTGGCCTACGGTCTGCTGATCGTCGGGATTTACGGCCTGATGTTCGAGGGATACAACCCCGGGGCGCTCGTGCCGGGCGTCGTCGGCGGCGTCTGCCTGTTGCTCGGCCTGTACGCCCTGCAGGTGCTGTCGGTCAACTTCGCGGGACTCGCATTGATCGTGCTTGGCATCGCGATGATGGCGGCGGAATTCTTCGTGCCGAGCTTCGGCGTGCTGGGCTTTGGCGGCATTGCCGCATTCGTCATCGGGTCGATCGTGCTCATGGACACGGATGCGCCGGGCGTGATGGCCAGCCGCGGACTCGTAGGCGGCATCGCAACCGCGGCAGGCGCGGCGATGCTGGCGACGATTGCGATGGCCATGCGATCGCGACGAAGGCCCGTCGTCACCGGCCGGGAGCAGCTGGTGGGCGGCATCGCCGAGGCGCTGGCGGATTTCAGCGGCCAGGGTACCGTACGCATCTTTGGCGAAACCTGGAATGCCGTCAGCGCCGCACCGGTAGCTGCCGGACAACGTCTGCGAATCGACCGGGTCGAAGGGCTGACCCTGTATGTCTCGCCCGCGGAATGAATTGAAAGGAGACAAGCAATGACCGGGTCACCGATTTTCTGGGCCGTGATTGGCGTATTGATTTTCGCGCTTCTCAGCAGCGCCATTCACGTGCTCCGGGAATACGAGCGGGGCGTGATCTTCTTCCTCGGGCGGTTCGACGGGGTCAAGGGCCCGGGACTGATCCTGGTGTGGCCGGTCATCCAGAAAATGGTGCGGGTGGACCTGCGCACGATCGTGCTCGACGTGCCTAAGCAGGATGTCATCTCGCGCGACAACGTCTCGGTCAAGGTCAATGCGGTCGTCTACTTCCGCATCGTCGATCCCGCGAAGGCGATCATCCAGGTGGTCAACGTGTTCGAGGCGACGAGCCAGCTGGCGCAGACCACGCTGCGCTCGGTGCTGGGACAGCACGAACTGGACGAGATGCTGGCGCAGCGCGAGAAGCTCAATGCGGACGTGCAGAAAATCCTGGACGCCTCCACCGACGCCTGGGGCATCAAGGTATCGCACGTTGAGATCAAGCACGTCGATCTCGATGAGAGCATGATCCGCGCGATGGCCCGCCAGGCCGAAGCGGAGCGCTCGCGGCGCGCCAAGATCATCCACGCCGAGGGCGAAAAGCAGGCGGCGGCCATGCTGGTCGAAGCGGCGAAGCTGCTGGGCGCCGATCCCCGCGCCATCCAGTTGCGCTACATGCAGACCCTGACGGAGCTCGGCAACGAGCGCAGCACCACGATCGTGTTCCCGATGCCCATGGATCTGCTCGCCCCGCTCGTGCAGAAGTTCGGTCAGCCGGACTGATCAGCTGCGGCTCGCCGCAAGCCGCTGCTCCAGCCGCCGCGCCGAGACCGGGACCGAGGTGCCGAGCTGCTGCGCGAACAGCGATACGCAGTACTCGGCGAGCAGCCATTCCATTTCTGCCGCAAGCCGCCGATCAATCAGCCGTAGCAGGCGTTCGCGCCATCGGGCGAGCTCCTGCTGCGCCGTCACGTTGCGCCCCTCGCGCAGCCGCAGGACGCGCGCATGCAGGCCCGCCAGCAATCGCGGCAGCTGATCGAACCAGGGATCCGGCGTCGTCATGACAAACCGTGGACCCGCGAGGGCTGCCAGGGCGGACTGGCAGTCGGCGAGCAACGTTGCCTCGACGCCGGCCGGCATGTCGGCCATTGCCGCCCGGATTGAGCGCGCGGCCAGCATGGTCGAGCGGGCGCGTCCACCCAGGGTCACTCCAAGCTCGTAGACTTCTCCCCGCCCACGTTCAAGCGCACGCTCAAACGACTCCCGATCACGCGGAAGCGGCTCGCCAACATCCAGGCAGGCGCGCGCGACCGCGCGGTCGCAGACATCGCCAACCAGCGATGTCAGTGATCCGAAGGTCTGCTGCAGCAGCACCAGTTCGCGATCGTGTGCAAG
>JALYJS010000343.1 GCA_030799345.1 Pseudomonadota bacterium
CGCCTGATCGCCGAGCGACAGCGACTGTCGGGCGAAGTCGCGCGGGCGAAGCGTGCGACCGGCCTGCCGACCCGCGATTTCCAGCGCGAGCGCGAGGTGCTGATCAATGCGCGCGCAGCGGCGGCGAACCTCGGACTTTCCCCCGTGCTCGCGGACCAGCTGCTGCGGCTCCTGATCCGCAGTTCGCTCGCCACCCAGGAACAGGCACAGGTCGCGGCGCAGGGGCAGGGAGCCGGCCGGCGGGCGCTGGTGATCGGTGGCAGCGGCAAAATGGGGCGCTGGTTCGTCGAATTCCTCAGTTCCCAGGGATTTGCGGTGGATATCGCCGACCCCGACGGCGCGCAGGGCGACAGTTCCCATCGCAGCGACTGGCAGTCCGGGGATCTCTCGCAGGAACTGATCGTGGTCGCGACGCCGCTCGGCATCACGGCGGCCATCCTGGAACAGCTCGCGCGGCATCGCCCGCCCGGCCTCGTTTTCGATATCGGTTCTCTCAAGACGCCATTGCGTTCGGGCCTCGAGGCACTGCACCGGGCGGGCGTGCGAGTCACGTCGCTTCACCCGATGTTTGGCCCGGATACCGACCTGCTCTCCGGGCGGCACGTGATCCACGTGGATGTGGGTCGGCCGGATGCGGTGGCCGATGCGCAGCAACTGTTTGCCTCCACGATGGCGGAGCAGGTGGTCACGACGCTCGACGATCACGACCGTCTGATCGCCTATGTTCTCGGCCTGTCGCACGCGATCAACATCGCCTTTTTCACGGCGCTGGCGGAGAGCGGCGAAGCGGCGCCCCGGCTCGCGCGGCTGTCGAGCACCACCTTCGATGCCCAGCTCGCCGTCGCCTCCCTGGTGGCCGGCGAAAGCCCGGCCCTCTATTTCGAGATCCAGGCACTGAACCAATACGGCGGCGAGCCGCTCGCCGCGCTGGCCGATGCGGTCGGGCGGCTGCAGGCGATGGTGGCCGGCCAGGATGCAGCAGGCTTTACCCGGCTGATGCAGAGGGGCCAGGCTTACTTGCAGGATCGTGCCGCCGCCCGGCAGACCTGATATGCTTAATGAGAGTCATTCTCATTAAGGATGCGTTGGCCCATGGTCTCCACCCTGAATAGGGCCGGCTGGCTCGCAACCCTGCTGCTGGTCCCCCTGCTGCTCGTGGGCAATGCCCGGGCGGCCGAGCCGCTGGTCGTTTACACGGCGCGCAAGTACCAGCTCGTGGATGAGCTTTTCCAGGAATATGGCCGCAACCGCGGAATCGAGGTGAAGTTCGTCACCGACGACGGCGCGCCGCTGATCCAGCGCCTGATCGCCGAGGGCGCCAACAGCCCGGCGGATCTTTTCATCTCCGTGGACGCGGGCGACCTGTGGCGGGCATCCGAGGCCGGCCTCCTCGCGCCGGTCAAGTCGCCGATGCTCGAAGGAGCGATACCCGAGCACCTGCGCGATCCGGAAGGGCGGTGGTTCGGGCTCGCGGTGCGCGCGCGCACGATCGCGTACTCGACCGAGCGCGTGAAGCCGGCCGAGCTCTCGACCTATGCGGCGCTCGGCGATGCGCGCTGGAAAGGAAAACTCTGCCTGCGCAGCGGCAAGCACGCCTATAACCAGTCGCTGGTGGCGATGATGATCGGCGACCTCGGGGAGGCGGCGACCGAGCGCGTCGTGCGCGCCTGGATCGCGAATCTCGCGGCGCCGCCGTTCGCCAGCGACACGCTGCTGCTGAAGGCGATCGCCGCGGGCCAGTGCGACGTCGGCATCGTCAACAGCTACTACCTCGGCCGGCTGCAGGCCGAGACGTCGGGATTCCCGGTGCAGATCTTCTGGGCCGACCAGAAGGCCGGTGGCACGCACGTGAACATTTCCGGCGGCGGCGTAACGAAGCATGCGAAGAACCGTGCTGAGGCGATCCGTTTCCTCGAATGGGTCGCAACGCCCGCCATCCAGCAGCGCTTCGCCGCCGTCAACTACGAGTTCCCGGCGAATGCGGGCGTCGCGCCGCTGCCGGTCGTCGAGGCCTGGGGAAAATTCGAACCCCATCGCGTCAACGTCGGCACCATCGGCCGGACGCAACCTGCCGCCGTCAGGCTTCTGGATCGAGCCGGCTGGCGCTGACATCATGGCGGCGGGGACGAAATGACCTCGTCGCAACGACTGAATCCGACACTGGCCGCAATCGCGGTCGCGCTGCCGATGATCGCGGTCGTCGTCGCGGTCGTGCAGGGCGCGGCCGGCGCCGATGCTGAACTCTGGGCGCACCTGCGCGAGTACGTGCTCGCCGGCGTTGCCTGGAACACCGTGATCCTGGTGACCGGCGTGGTCACGATCGCGATGGCGCTCGGCACCTCGCTCGCCTGGCTCACGGCGGCCTGCGAGTTTCCCGGCCGGTCGTTCTTCTCATGGGCACTGCTGCTGCCAATGGCCATGCCGGCCTACGTGCTCGCCTTCGTCGCGGTCGCGACGCTTGACTATGCCGGTGCGGTTCCGGTGCTGCTGCGCGGCTGGTTCGGCCCGGAGCTGTGGCTGCCGCCGATCCGGTCCACGGCGGGCCTCATCGGGGTGCTCGCTTTCGCGGGCTATCCTTATGTGTACCTGATGGCGCGCGGCGCGTTCATGACGCACGGCGCGCGCGCGCTGGAAGCGGCGCAATCGCTCGGCCTCGGGCCGTGGGCGGGCCTGTTCCGCGTGGCGATCCCGCTGGCGCGGCCCTGGCTTGCCGGCGGCGCAGCGCTGGTTGCGATGGAAACGCTCGCGGACTTCGGTGCGGTATCGGTATTCAATTACGACACCTTCACGACCGCCATCTATAAAGCCTGGTTTGCCCTGTTCTCGATCGAAACGGCGCTCGGGTTGGCGCTCCTCCTGCTGCTGTTCGTCGGCGGGGCGCTGGCACTCGAGCATGCGGCGCGCGGCCGGGCGCGGTATTGGGCGTCGGATTCCGGCGCGCGCGCACCAATCCGGATCGAGCTCTCGGGCGCGCGCGCCTGGATGGTTTGTGGCTATGCCGCGCTCGTGTTCGCGCTCGGTTTCGCATTGCCGGCGGTCGCGCTTGCGCTATGGGCCTGGCAGGTGGCGCCCCTGGATCTGGACGGACGCTACGTCGACTATGCGCTGCGCACCCTCGGGCTCGCCGGCATGGCAGCGATCCTGTGCCTCGCGCTCGCGATCGTGCTCGGCTACGCGACGCGCCGGGCTGCCGGACCGGTTGCACACGCCGCCGCGCGCGTCGCGACGCTCGGCTATGCGGTGCCGGGCGCCGTGCTGGCGGTCGGCGTGGTCACGGCGCTCGGCGCGGCAGATCAGGCATGGCGTACGCTCGCGGGCGGGGAAGGGCTGTGGCTGCAGGGCACGGTCTTCGCGCTGCTGCTCGGCTACGTCGCGCGTTTCCTGGCCGTCGCGCACGGTCCCGTCCAGGGCGGCTTCGAGCGCATCCGGCCTTCGCTCGAGGAAGCGGCGCGTGGCTTCGGCCTCGGCGCCCGCGAGGTGCTCGCCCGGCTGCACCTGCCGCTGCTGAGCGCCGGCATGGGCACGGCGATCCTGCTGGTGTTCGTCGACGTCATGAAGGAGATGCCGATCACGCTGATGACCCGGCCCTTCGGCTGGGACACCCTGGCCGTGCGCGTGTTCGAGATGACCGCGGAAGGCGAGTGGGAGCGCGCGGCGTTGCCGTCGCTCGCCATCGTGATCGCCGGATTGCTGCCGGTCGCCTTGCTGACCTGGAGGATGGAACGTGCGGCTCGAACTGCGTGAGCTGACCAGGAAGTTCGGCGCAACCGCGGCCGTGGAGCGGCTGTCGATCACGCTCGATGCCGGGCGCATCGGTTGCCTGCTGGGCCCGAGTGGCTCCGGCAAGACCACGGTGCTGCGCTGCATCGCGGGATTCGAGCGGCCGGACGCCGGCGAAGTGCTGGCGGGCGGCGAGCGCCTGACCGCGCCCGGACTCTGGGTGCCCCCCGAGCGCAGGCGCATCGGTATGGTGTTCCAGGACTACGCGTTGTTTCCGCATCTCGCGGTGCTCGCCAATGTCGGCTTCGGGCTGCGCGATACCGGGCGTCCGGACCGGCAACGCCGCGCGCTCGAGATGCTCGAACTGGTCGGCCTCGCCGACCAGGCGGACAAGTTCCCGCATGAGCTGTCGGGCGGCCAGCAGCAGCGGGTCGCACTCGCGCGCGCGCTGGCGCCGCGGCCGCGTCTGGTGCTGCTGGACGAGCCGTTCTCGAACCTCGATGCCGAAGTGCGCATGGAGCTCGCGCAGCACGTGCGGGCGGCGTTGAAGGCCGAAGGCGCGACCGCCTTGCTCGTGACGCACGACCAGCGCGAAGCATTCGCGATCGCAGACGAGATCGGCGTGCTCCGCGCCGGGCGCCTTGAGCAATGGGACGTGCCGTGGAAGCTCTATCACTCGCCGGCGACGCGCTTCGTCGCGGATTTCGTCGGCGAGGGCAGTTTCATCCAGGGGACCGTGCTCGGTCCGGGCCGGGTTTCCACCGAACTCGGGGTCATCGAAGGGCATCTGACGCGAGGCCAGCCGGCCGGCACGCACGTGGACCTGCTGCTCCGGCCCGACGACGTGATCCATGACGACGAGAGCGAGTTGCGCGCCGAGGTGGTGGAACGCGTGTTCCGCGGCGCGCAGTTCCGCTACACGCTCAAACTTCCCTCCGGGGCGACGGCGCTGTCGTTCGCGCCTAGCCATCACGATCACGCAATCGGGGAGCGCATCGGCATCCGGCTCGATGCGCAGCACCTGGTCGGATTTCCGCGCGGCTAGACCTCAGCGCGCGTCC
>JALYJS010000357.1 GCA_030799345.1 Pseudomonadota bacterium
TCTGGCTTGCGCTTTTGGCCTCGATACCGTTTGCGGTGGCCGGCATCGTCTATGCGCAGGACCTCTTGCGCCTCATGGGCGCGGACGCCTGGACGCTGACCCACGGCTACCCGTACATGCAGTGGGCGCTCGGCAGCAATGCGGTGATCATGCTGCTGTTCACCATCAACGCGATCTTCCGCGGCGCCGGGGATGCGGCCGCGGCGATGCGCGTGCTGTGGTTCGCGAACGGCCTCAATATCGTGCTCGATCCGATACTGATATTCGGTTTCGGGCCGGTGCCGGCGTATGGCGTCGAGGGCGCGGCGATCGCTACGACGATCGGCCGCGGCGCCGGCGTGCTGTTGCAGCTCTGGATCCTGTTCCGCGGCGGGCCACACCTGCGGGTGTCGCGTTCGCAGCTGGTCTGGCACGGAGCGATTCTCCGGAACATCGTGCGGACTTCGCTGGGCGGCATCGGCCAGATGATCGTCGCGATGACCTCCTGGATATTCCTGATGCGGATTCTCGCGGATATCGGCAGCGAAGCGGTCGCGGGTGCGACCATTGCGATCCGCATCATGATGTTCACCATGATGCCGGCCTGGGGCATGTCGAACGCGGCCGCGACGCTCGTCGGCCAGAATCTCGGTGCCGGGCAACCGGAGCGCGCCGAGGCCTCGGTCTGGCGAATCGGCGCATACAACATGGTCTTCCTGCTCGCGGTCTCGGTCGTTTTCTTTGCGCTGCCGCGCGAGTTCATGGGGATTTTCTCGGCCGATCCCACAGTGGTCGCGATCGGTGCCGAGTGGCTGCGGATCCTGTCGTATTCCCTGTTCGTCTACGGCTGGTGGATGGTCGCCGTGCAGGCGTTCAACGGCGCAGGCGATACCGTCACGCCAACCTGGATCAACGTCATCTTCTTCTGGCTGATCCAGATTCCGCTGTCCTGGCTGCTCGCGATCGAGCTGCGCTGGCAGCACTCCGGCGTTTTCTGGGCGGTGTTCTTCTCGGAAACCGCCGTCGGCCTTTTCACGCTGTGGCTGTTCTCGCGCGGGAAGTGGAAGACGGCGCAGGTATAAGCGGAGCCAGAGACGCATTACCAGCTGGCAGGATCCAGACGGTAGACGTCGGCAAGGGCGCGGTAGAGTGCGGGCAGTTCGCGGACGAAGGCTGCCGGCTCCTCGAAGAACGCCTCGCTCGCGACCGCAAAGAATTCGCCGCGGTCCTGCGTCGCGTAGGGATCGAGGAAGCTGCCCTTGCCGGCTTCCGACTGCGCGCGCAGCCGTTCGAGCTCCTCATCCAGCAGCCGGAACCAGCGCCGACGTGCTCCGGTGCCAGCGATCCAGGGTGCGCCGCCCGACTCGTGGTCCAGGTAGTGGGCGAACTCGTGAATCACGACGTTGTAGGCGTCGCCCGGCGCACCGCGGCTGTCCACGTCCTCCCAGGACAGGATCACGCGGCTGACGTCCCAGGACTCGCCCGCGAGCACGCGCGATCCCTCGCTGACCACGCCGTCCTCGTCTTGCCATTCACCCGGTACCACGAACTGCGAGGGATAGACCAGCACCGAATGCAGGCGGTCGTAGACCTGCGTGTTCCGGCCGAGCACCGGCAGGCAGGCCTGCGCGGCGATCGCGATCTTCATTTCGGGGGTCACCGCGAGACCGCCGCAGCCGATGAATTGCTTTTCGCCGACGAAAATGGCGGTCAGCCGCTCGAGTCGGTCGCGCAGCTCCGCCGGCAGGCCGCGCGCGATCGGCAGCCAGATTTCGAGCGCACGGCGCTCGTCTTCGTTCAGCGAACGCCGAGCCAACGCCCGGCGCCGGCGCGCGGAGATGATCGGCCGGCCGATGATCCAGGCGAGCACCGCCAGGCAGCCGGCGAGAACGATCGCGAGCCCCGGAGTCACGGGTTGAAGCGCGCTACCAGCGTGCGCAGCAGCCGCAGATCGCCGATGACCGGAGCCGGCAGGTAGCGCAGCCGCAGGTAAAGCTCGGTGATCGCGAGCGCGCTCGTGCCGAGGTCTGGCCGCAAGTACCGCACGCGCTTCGCGTAGTCGCGCGGCGCTTCTCCGACGCCCGGTTCCATGCCGCGCCGCGCGAGGCGCGAGGTGAAGCGGCGATAGCACGCGGCTGCAGGATCCGGCTGGCGCGGCCGGTATTCCAGCGCCAGCCACGCGAACAGCGCCGCCAGCGCGAGCGCGAGGCCCACGCCCAGTGCGATTGCGGTGGCCTCCCAGTCGGGATCGGCGAAGCCGAGCTGCGACAACAGCTCTTTCTGCCGCAGCCGGTCGAACCGCACGACCCAGTCGTTCCAGTTGGCCGCCACGTTGTCCCACATCATGCGGGTGCGGAACCAGAGGGCGGAATCCTGCATCAACCCGGCGCCGAGCAACTCCGCCGCCGGCAGTTCCGGCTGGATGCCGCGCTCGATACGTTCCGGTGCGATCGCCGCCGTCGGATCGATGCGCGTCCATCCGGAATCCGGCAGCCATACTTCGGTCCAGGCGTGCGCGTGCGACTGACGAACGATCAGGTAGCCGCCGACCGGATTCCATTCGCCGCCCTGGTAACCGCCGACGACCCGCGCGGGAATGCCGGCGGCTCGCGTCATCGTCGCAAATGCCGACGCATAGTGGCCACAAAACCCCTGGCGCGTATTGAAAAGGAAATCGTCGATCGAGTCGCGGTTCAGGCCGGGCGGCGTCAGCGTGTAGAAGAATTCCTGCTCACGGAACATGTCGAGCACGGCGCCCAGGTACGCGCGATCATCCGGTGCCTCCTGCCGCATGCGCTCGGCGAGTTCGAGCGTCCGCGGATTGCGTCCCTGCGGCAATTGCAGGTTGCGGTTGCGCACCGCGGCAGACAGCTCCGTGCCGGCCACATAGCGCGTATGGGAGCGCGCCTGATACTGCAACACCGAGTTGACCGGCTGGCGCGTGCGCAGGTGGTAGTCCCAGGCCTGGATCGCGAGACCCGGGGACCAGCTCTCGACCATGTCGAGCGCGAACAGCATGGACTGACCGGTTGGTTCGAGTGTCACCGTGTACTCGAAAGGCGTGCCGAGATGCTTTACGGGCGATCGGAACAGGTAGGGCGAACCGCGCGACCAGGTGTAACCGTCGAATTCAGTCAGCACGGGACCGCGCCAGTAGCGCAGCGCCGGGGCCGGCAATGGCCCGTCGAAGCGCACGCGGAAGGCGACGACGTCATTCAGGGTCAGGTCTGAAATGTCTCCGGGCGACATCTCCTCGGTCAGACCGGTCAATGCGCGCTCGGTCGACGGTGCACCCCAGAAGCTGCCGGCGATGCGGGGAAAGAAAAGGAACAGCACGAGCGCGATCGGAGCGGCCTTTAACAGCATCGCGCCGGTGGTCCGGAATGGCGCCAGCGGCGGGCCGCCGTCCCCGGTGCGCGCGGCCGGCAGCAGCGCTGCGGCGAGCAGCCAGACCGTCGGCAGCACCCAGGCGACGGTCGCGATGTCCTGGGCGTACAGGAAGGACGCGAGGCACAGGAACCAGCCGATGAAAATCAGCACGACGTGATCGCGCGGCGCGCGCGTTTCGAGCAACTTGAGCGCGGACATCAGCGCGAGCAGCGCCGTGCCGCCGTCGAGCCCGGTGATCGTGGCGTAACTGAAGAAAACGCCGGCAGTGACGCCGATCGCGACTACGCCACGCAGGAACGCGCCAGGCAGGCGCCAGCCGCGCAGCTCGGCGACCAGACGCCACGCCGCGATCGCGAGCACGAATGCGGTCACCCAATACTGGAGATGCAGCAGGTGCGGGGCGAGCGCCGCCAGCAGGCCGCCCATCGTCCAGGCGAGGCGCCGGAATTCGCCGGGACGTTCAGACATGGACGGGCTCCGGCGCCTGGAATTCCGCGAGCGCCGTCAGGCATCGACGGCGCTGCGTTTCGCCCGGACGCGGCGGCAGGTCGACGCCGGGCAGCCGCAGGCCGAATGTCTCGCCGCGCGAATGCGCATCGACGATCCAGCGGGCAAGCACGGCAAGCCGGGTTTCGAGGTCGGTACCTGGGGCCTCAGCGAGATCGAAGATCGGCATCGCCTGTGCGTCGCCGCTGAATTCCTTGACCAGCAGTTCGCCGGCGCGCGCATACGCCTTCCATGCGATGTGGCGCGGCGGATCGCCGGGGTGGTAATCCTTGAGGCCGGCGAAATCGTCGTTGCCGCGGCGCACCGCGCCGCTGCCGGCGGCAGCCGGCACGGCCGGAGGCGGCGGCGCTTCACGCGCCGGGCGTGGGTAGACGATGCACTTAAGTCCCGGATGCAGGACGGCCCACGCCCGGAACAGGCCATAAGGAAAACGCGTCGCGATCTCGACGCGGTCGAGCACGAGGTGACCGCGGCGCTCGGTCGGAACGCGCAGCGCGAGGGTGGTTTCGCTTCCGGCGCCAACCGAAACCGGTTCCGCCGCGGTGCCCGTTTCCAGATCGCGGCGCGGCGCACGGCCGGGATTGGCGAGTGCGATGCGAAACACGGCTTCCTGGCCGGCAAAGGGCGGTTCGCTGCCCGCCTCGCGGGCGATCAGCGCTTCGAGATTACGGTGGCAGGCCTGCATCGCGACCAGGCCGAGTGCAGCCAGCAGGAAGGTCAGGGCGAGGCCCAGGTTGTTGGCGTAATTGAGCGAACCCAGCAGCATCGCAAACAGCATCACGCCGAACGCCATGCCGAGGCCGGTCGGGAGGATGTAGATGCGGCCGCGCCGCAGCGTCACCGGTCCGCGGTCAGGTCCCTGGCGACGACGGATCCATTCGCGCGCCCATCGACCCGGGATTCCGCTAAAGCGCATGAGGGCGCCCGTCAGGGTATCGGCACCGATTTCAGGAGCGCCGCCGCGACCTCATTCGGGCCGCGCGCGTCCGCCGTATCGCGGGGCCGGAGCCGATGGCCGACGACGGCTGGCAACACGGCCTGCAGGTCGTCCGGCAGCACGCCGGCATGCCCGTGCAGGAATGCCCAGGCCTGCGCCGCGCGCAGCAGCGAGATCACGGCGCGCGGCGACAACCCGGCCAGATGCTGCGACCCGTCGCGCGAGGCGCGGGCAATGGCCTGGATGTAATCGAGCAGGGCGTCGCTGGCGTGGATTTCGACCACACGCCGTTGCAACGCCGGGATCGACGCCGGATCCATGACCGCCGGCAGATCCGCGAGCAGGTCGCGCCGGTCGCGTCCCCGCAGCAGCTGGCGTTCGTGCGCCGCTCCCGGGTAGCCGAGTTCGATGCGCATCAGGAACCGGTCGATCTGCGACTCGGGCAGCGGGAACGTGCCGACCTGGAACGAGGGGTTCTGCGTTGCGACGATGAAAAACGGTTCCGGCAGCGCATGGGTCTGGCCGTCGACGGTGACCTGGCGTTCTTCCATGGCTTCGAGCAGCGCACTCTGCGCCTTGGGCGTCGCCCGGTTAACCTCGTCGGCCATGACGAGCTGCGCGAACACCGGGCCGCGATGGAACAGGAAGCGGCCGCTCTCGCGGTCATAGACCGATATGCCGATGACGTCCGCTGGCAACAGGTCGCTGGTGAACTGGATGCGCTGGTAGCTCAGGCCCAGCACACGCGACAGCGCGTGCGCGAGCGTGGTCTTGCCGACGCCGGGAATGTCCTCGATCAACAGATGGCCGCGCGCGAGCAGGCAGCAGAGCGCGAGCCGGATCTCCCGGTCCTTGCCGAGCAGGATCTGGTTGAGGCTGCCGAGCGCGGACAGGAGTTGTCCTCGTTCGCGGTCGGGCGCTTCGGGCAGGGCTTTCATCGCAGTGAGGCTACCCGCTCGTACTGCTCGGCAAGTTGCGCCAGTTCACGCTTGAACTCAAGCACCCGCTCCCGTTCCTGCGTGACCACCGCGACTGGCGCATTGCGCACGAATTTCTCGTTGCCGAGCTTGGCGTCCGCCCGGGCGAGCTCCTGTTCGACCTTGCTCCGACGTCGGTCGAGGCGCGCGAGTTCCGCGCCAACATCTATGAGCCCCGCCATCGGCACCAGGATGCGCAGATCGCCGAGCAGCGCGGCGGCGGCCTGCGGCGCAGCCTCACCGTCTGCGAGCGGCGTGGCGCCCGCGATTCCGGCGAGGCGGCGCAGTGCGCCTTCGTTACGCGCATAGCGCTCGAGATCGAGCGGCGTTGCGTTCTGCAGCCGCAGCTCAAATGGCACCGACGGCGCGATGTCGAGCTCGCCGCGGATGCGCCGCACGCCGAGGATGAAGTCCATGACCCAGCGCACTTCCGATTCGACTTCGGGTGCGGCCGCTCCCGGCAGCACGGCCGGGTAGGGCTGCCGCATGATCGAGTCGCCCGTCCTGCCCGCGAGCGGCCCGACGCGCTGCCAGATTTCCTCGGTGATGAACGGTATCAGCGGATGCAGCAGGCGCAGCAACGCCTCGAGCGTCTCGAGCAGTGTGCGACGCGTGCCGCGGCGCTGGTCGGCGCCGACGTCCGGGGACTGCATCACTGTCTTGGAGAACTCCAGGTACCAGTCGCAGAACTCGTACCACGTGAACTCGTAAGCCGCCTGCGCGGCGAGATCGAACCGGTATCCGGCGAAGCCGTCGCGCACGGCGGCGACGGTCGCGTCGAGCCGTGAGCGAATCCAGCGATCGTAGGGCGACAGCGTCTCGCGACCGGCTTCGACCGGCGACTCCGCCGCTATCAGCACGAAGCGCGCCGCATTCCAGAGCTTGTTGCAGAAATTGCGGTAGCCCTCGACGCGGCCGAGGTCGAAGCTGAGGTCGCGCGATTGCGTTGCCAGCGAAGCGAACGTGAAGCGCAGCGCATCCGTGCCGTGCGCGGCGATGCCCTGCGGATACTGCTTGCGCGTCGTGCGTTCGATCGCCGGGGCGAGCTTGGGCTGCATCAGGCCGGTCACGCGCTTGG
>JALYJS010000362.1 GCA_030799345.1 Pseudomonadota bacterium
GTGCAATTCGGCGCGCGGCTTCTTGTTCGCGCTCGGCTGCATCCAGGCCCAGACCTGCCACACGGGCTTCTGCCCCACGGGCGTCACCACCCAGGACCCGAAACGCATGAGGGCGCTGCATGTGCCCGACAAGGCCGAACGCGTCTACAACTTCCATGAGAACACGCTCAAAGCCTTGAAAGAGCTGCTGGGCGCCGCGGGCCTTTCCCACCCGAGCGAGCTGGGGCCCGAACATGTCGTGCGGCGCGTGTCGTCGAACGAGGTGCGGGCGCTCGCAAAGCTGCACCCCTGGATGAAGCCCGGAGAGCTGCTCGTCAGCGTGCCCGACCATCCCGTATATCAGGTGTTTTGGGCTTCGTCCCGGAGCGACAGCTTTGCGGCGCCGGAGACCATGCTCGCCGTGCGTTCTTCAAAGTCCCACTGAGACTGAATTTCGCAAGTCGAAACCAATAAGGTCAACAGCCCATGAGCAAAGGTTCGGATCTCCTAGTTGCCGCGCTCGAGAATGAAGGCGTCGACCGAATATTCGGAGTGCCCGGCGAAGAAAACCTCGACGTTCTCGATTCGCTGCGGCAATCCAGCATCCAGCTGGTATTGACCCGCCACGAGCAGGCGGCGGGGTTCATGGCCGCGACGCATGGCCGCCTCACCGGGCGCGCGGGCGTCTGCATTTCGACGCTCGGGCCGGGCGCGCTCAATTTTTCGACGGCTGCCGCCTATGCGCAACTCGGCGCAATGCCGATGATCCTGCTGACCGGGCAAAAGGCGATCATGTCTGGCAAGCAGGCCAAGTTCCAGATTGTCGACGTCATTACGTCGATGAAGCCGTTGACCAAGATGGCGCGGCAGATCGTAAGTCCGAAAAGCATCCCGACAATCGTGCGCGATGCATTTCGCGTGGCGGAGGAAGAGCGGCCCGGTCCGGTACTTCTCGAGCTGCCAGAAGATGTCGCGGCGTACGAGGCCGGCGCCATACCCGTCGTGCCCCGCCATCCCGTCGATTGGCCGGTTCCCAGCCCCGATGCAATCGCCCGCGCGGCGGGCATGATCCAGAAGGCGAAGCGGCCACTGATCATGATCGGTGGTGCAGGCAATCGACCGCGTCTTGTGGAGGCACTGTCGAAGTTCGTGCAGCGCACCGGCATCCCGTTCTTCAACACGCAGATGGGTAAGGGTGCAGTCACTGCCTGCTCCGAACTCTATATGGGCACGGCCGCGCTCTCGGCCGGCGACTATGTGCACCAGGCGGTGGATCATGCCGACCTCATCATCTCGATCGGTCACGATACGATCGAGAAGCCGCCATTCCTGATGGAAGCCGACGGCCTTCAAATCATTCACATCGGCTACACCTCAGCCAACGTGGAGGAAGTATTCTTTCCGCAGTCCGAGGTCCTCGGAGATATCGGCAGCACGCTCGAGCAGCTGGCCGATAAGCTTCAGGGCAAGCTGAAGGCCGATCCGGCCTTTCTCGGACTTCGCGAGAAAATCCTCGGCCGCATTGCGGAAGGTTCCGGCGACGATCGTTTTCCGGTGATACCGCAGCGGCTGGTAGCCGACATTCGCAAGGCGATGCCGGAGGACGGCATCGTCTGCCTCGACAACGGCATGTACAAGATCTGGTTCGCGCGAAACTATCGAACGCAGGTCGCGAACACGCTGCTGCTCGACAACGCGTTGGCCACGATGGGCGCCGGGCTGCCGTCGGCGATGATGGCAGCGATGCTCTATCCCAAGCGTCGCGTGCTTGCCGTGTGCGGTGACGGTGGCTTCATGATGAATTCCCTGGAAATGGAAACGGCGGTGCGCTTCAAGCTGAACATGGTGGTCATGGTGCTCAACGATTCCGCCTACGGCATGATCCGTTGGAAGCAGGCGGTCGACAAGTTCCCGGACTTCGGCCTGACATTCGGCAATCCTGACTTCGTGAAATATGCCGAGGCCTATGGCGCCAGGGGCTCGAGAGTGACTGCCACCAAGGATCTCGTGCCGGTCATCGAAGCGGCGTTCAAGGGCGGCGGCGTGCACCTGATTGACGTCCCCATCGACTACAGCGAGAACGTCCGCGTACTGATCGACGAGCTCAAGCATCGCGTCA
>JALYJS010000370.1 GCA_030799345.1 Pseudomonadota bacterium
CCGCCCGCCTTCGGACCCGTGCCGGACAGTCCGCAGCCGCCGAATGGCTGCACACCGACGACGGCGCCGATCATGTTGCGGTTGACGTAGATATTGCCGACCCGCGCGCGCGCGGCAATGCGTCGCGCCACGCTGTCAATGCGCGTGTGCACACCGAGTGTCAGCCCGAAGCCGCTCGCATTGATCGCGTCGACTGCCTCGTCGAGCTTCGAGGCCGCAAACCGCACCACGTGCAGTACCGGTCCGAACACTTCGCGCTCGAGCGCCCCGATGCCGCCGATCTCGACCGCGAGCGGCGCGAAATAGTGTCCACGTGCGAGACCATCGGGCAGGCGCGCGCGGTGATGCCACCGCGCACCGGCCACGATCGCGGACGCGTGCCGTTCGAGCGTATCGAGCGACTGCGCATCGATCACGGGACCGATGTCCGTCGCTAGCAGCGCCGGCTCGCCGACCGCGAGCAGGTCCATGGCGCCGGCCAGCAGCTCCAGCACGCGTGCCGCAATGTCCTCCTGGACGTACAGGACGCGCAGCGCCGAACAACGCTGTCCTGCCGCGTTGAATGCCGAAGTGACGGCATCGTTGACGACCTGCTCGGGCAGCGCCGAGCTGTCGACCAGCATTGCGTTCTGGCCGCCGGTTTCCGCGATCAGCACCGGCAGCGCGCCGTCATGGGCAGCCAGGCTGCGGTTGATCAGCCGGGCGGTCTCGGTCGACCCGGTGAAGGCGACGCCGGCGATGCGCGGATCACCGGTCAGCGCGGGCCCGATTCGCGAGCCGCGCCCCGGCAGGAAATGCAGCACCTCGCCCGGCACGCCCGCCGCGTGCAGGAGCCGGACCATCTCCGCCGCGACCAGCGGTGTCTGCTCGGCCGGCTTTGCGATCACCGAATTGCCAGCCGCGAGTGCCGCGGCCGCCTGTCCGGTGAATATTGCCAGCGGAAAGTTCCACGGGCTGATGCAGGCGAACACGCCGCGGCCGCGGAGCCCGAGACGATTCGACTCGCCGGTCGGCCCGGGCATGATCAGCGGGTGGCCGAAGGATTCCTCCGCACGGGCGGCATAGTAGCGAAGGAAATCCACCGCCTCGCGTACCTCGGCGATCGCATCCGGCACGGTCTTGCCCGCTTCTGCAACGCAGATCGCAACGAAACGCGCCGTGTCGGCTTCCAGCCGGTCCGCCGCCTCGCGCAGGATCGCGCCGCGCACCGACGCGGCCAGCGCATCCCAGGCGGGTTGCGCCTCGGCGGCGATGGCAATGGCTTCGGTCGCGAGCGCGGCATCGGCGTCCGCTACTTCGCCGACGATACGATCGAGATTCGACGGCGACACCACCGTCCGCCGCGCACCGTCACGTTCGCGCCCGCCGACGATGGGCGCCGCCGCAAGCGGTTGGGCGAGCGCCCGTCGGCAGTCCGTCGCCAGCTTCTTCTGCTCGCGCGCGTCGGCGAGATTGATGCCGGCGGAGTTGGGCCGCTCGCGGCCGAACAGTGCGCGCGGCGCGGGAATGCGCGGATGCGGACCCGGCCCAACGCGCTCGACTTCCGCCAGCGGATCGCCGACGACCTCGTCGACCGGCAGCGACTCGTCGACGATGCGGTTAACGAACGAGGTGTTGGCGCCGTTTTCCAGCAGTCGCCGGACCAGATAGGGAAGCAGGTCCTCATGCGAGCCGACCGGGGCGTAAACCCGGCACGGCAAGCCGCGGCCGGCCGGGTCGGTCAGTTCTGCGTAGAGCTCCTCCCCCATTCCATGCAGGCGCTGGAATTCGAACTCGCGGCCGCGTGCGGCGGCCAGGTGCATGATGCTCGCGGTGGTGTGCGCATTGTGAGTCGCGAACTGCGGGTAGACGCGGCGGGTCCCGTCCAGCAACAGTCGCGCGCAGGCGATATAGGCGACATCGGTGTTCTGCTTGCGCGTGTACACCGGATAGCCGGACAGGCCGCGTTCCTGCGCACGCTTGATCTCGCTGTCCCAGTACGCGCCCTTGACCAGCCGGACGTTCAGGACGCGTCCGGTCTGGTCCGCGCGCCTGCCCAGGTAACGCAGCACGTCCGGTGCGCGCTTCGAGTAGGCCTGCACCGCGAGTCCCAGCCCGTCCCAGTCGGCGAGCGCGGTCGCATCGAGCAGGCGATCGACCAGCAGCAGCTGTAGCTCCAGCCGATCCGCTTCTTCGGCGTCGATCGTGAGCGCGATGCCGGCGTGCATCGCCGCGAGCGCGAGGGACTCGATGCGCGCACCGAGTTCGTCCAGTACCTGCTGCTGCCTGCCGTATTCGTAGCGCGGGTGCAGTGCGGACAGCTTGACCGAAATGCTGGGCCAGCTTGCGGCCAGGCTACCGGGACGCACCGAGGCGCCGACCGCCGCGATCGCCGCACGGTAGGACTCGAGGTACCGCTCGGCGTCGGGTTCGGTCAGGGCGGATTCGCCGAGCATGTCGTAGGTGTAGCGATAACGCAGCGCGTCGCCTTCCGCCGACCGCTGCAGCGCCTCGCCGATGTCGCGGCCCATGACGAACTGGTGCCCCATGATGCGCATCGCCTGCCGGAATGCCGTGCGGACGACCGGCTCGCCGAGCCGCGTGACCAGGCGTTTCAGAAACGAGGCCGGATCGCGCATCTCCATCTCGGAGGTGCGGACCAGGCGCCCGGTCAGCATCAATCCCCAGGTCGAGGCATTGACGAACAACGAGTCCGCCTCGCCGAGATAATCCGACCACTGGCCAGTCGAGATCTTGTCGGCGATCAGCCGGTCCGCCGTTTCGGCATCCGGCACCCGCAGCAGCGCTTCGGCGAGGCACATCAGGATGATGCCCTCCTGCGACGCGAGGTCGTATTGCTGCAGGAATGCCTCGATGCCCGTCTTCCCGGTCCGGCGACGGCGCGCCGCCGTCACGAGTTCCTCGGCTTCGCGGCGGATCGCGGCGCGCTCGGGTGCGGGCAGGCGCGCGAGATCGAACATGTCCGCCACCACCGCCGACTCATCGGCGAGGTAGCGCTCGTTAATTGCGGCGCCCACCGCGGACTCGAAATCCCGCTCGTCCCGCTTCAGGAAAGGAATCGATTTACCGTCCGTCATGATCGTGATTCTATCCGCGCCCGGCGAGGTAATCGCCGAGGATGCGGTCGTGGTCGAATGCGAGCGCCGGGGCCCGCGCCGGGTCGGTCACCAGGATGGCACCCGCATCGTCGCCCGCGCGCGGCGTGCCGGTCGCCGTTCCCACGTAAACGATGCTGACCGTGTGGCCACGCGGATCGCGCGCCGGATCGGAGTAGACGCCGAGCAGCCGGGTGAGCCGCACGTCGAGCCCCGTCTCCTCGCGCAACTCGCGCCGTGCGGCATCCTCGACGCATTCGCCGACATCCACGAATCCGCCCGGCAAGGCATGCCCTGCCGGCGGGTATCTGCGCTCGATCAGCACGATCGGCCGGTCGGGGCGGTCGGTAAGCTCGACGATGACGTCGACCGCGAGGGCGGGTGTGGGAGGCCGCGGCATCAGCGCGCGCCCAGGTAGGCGCGGATCAGGCGCCGGCCGACATACAGCAACGGAATCAGTGCAATGGCCATGGACAACTTGTACAGATAATTGACCGTCCCGACTGCGAGGAACAGTGGAATCGGCCATTGCTGCGGTCCCAGCACGAAGGCGATGTAGAGCACGATGAAGCTGTCGACCAGCTGGGACACGGCGGTCGAGCCGGTCGCGCGCAGCCAGATGAGGCGTTCACCGGTGGCCCGCCGGATGCGCTGGAACAACGCGACGTCGATCAACTGCCCGACCAGGAACGCGGTAATTGATCCCGCGATCGTCCACAGTCCCTGGCCAAAAACGCTCGCAAATGCCGCCTGCATGTCCGGAACGCCCCGGTCGGCGCCGATCGTGATCCACCACGCGGCCGGCGCCAGTGCAATTGCCAGGTAGGCGAACAGGAAGGCGTAGCCGATGAATCCGACCGCGAGCCACGAGATCAGCCGGACACCGCGCACGCCAAAGTGCTCGTTGATGATGTCCGTCATGATGAATACGATCGGCCACAGCATCACGCCCGCAGTGAACGACAGCGACCCGCTCTGGCCGAACAGGCGCCAGTCAAACGGAGTCAGACCGAGCGTGTCCTCGAGTGCGAAGATCTTGACGCCGACGAATTCGGCAATCAGCGCATTCGTGATGAAAAGTCCGGCGAGCGCGATGAACAACCGGGCCTGCCGCGACGACAGGATGGCTTCCGCGGCGGGCGGCACCGGTGCGCTCACGCTTCAGTTCCTGCCGTGAAGCTGCCGTATGGCGCGACGCCCGCGCTTGTCCGGACGGGCCGGTGGCGCGACGTGCAGCAGGCGCGCGTGCTTGCGGTCCAGTCGCAGGGCGTCGCGGCGGGTCCGGCTGTCCGCCGTTTCTTCGTAGCACGCCGCCGCCTCAGTGGCCGGCCCCCGGCGCGACGGCAGGGCAAGCACCCTGACGGTCAGGACATCCTGGCCCTGGGTGATATCGAGCATGTCGCCGGGCGCGAGCTCACGCGACGGCTTCGCGCGCTCCCCGTTCACGTGAACCTTGCCGCCGGAAACCGCGGCGGTCGCGAGCGAGCGGCTGCGGAAAAAACGCGCAAACCAGAGCCAGCGATCGACCCGATGCCGCGATTCCGCCGCGAAGTTCCGACTGGATGGTCCGGCCACCTGCCCTCCCCGGTCCGGGATTATACGAGGCGGCGTTACAGCCGCCGGTATAATCCGGCGGCTGCCGCCATCGACGGGGACCCATGGATCAGGCCATGCTGACACGGCTCGAGTCCCAGCTCGCGGAACTCGAGCGCGACGGACTGTACAAGCGCGAACGCATCATCGCCTCCAGCCAGGACGCCGTCGTGCGGCTGGAAGACGGCCGCGAGGTGCTGAATCTCTGCGCCAATAACTACCTCGGCCTCGCGAACGATCCGGCGCTGGTCTGCGCCGCGCATGCCGCGCTCGACCGCTATGGTTATGGCATGGCATCGGTGCGCTTCATCTGCGGCACGCAGGCCGTGCACCGCCAGCTGGAACGGCGGCTGTCGGCCTTTCTCGGCACGGCGGACACGATCCTGTATTCCTCCTGTTTCGACGCCAATGGCGGACTGTTCGAGACGTTGACGGACGAAAACGACGCCATCATCTCCGATGCGCTCAATCACGCGAGCATCATCGACGGCATCCGGCTTGCGAAGGCGAAGCGCCTGCGCTACGGCAACGGCGACCTCGGTCAGCTCGAGGAGCGCCTGCGCGAAGCCGCCGGGGCGCGCACCCGCATCGTCGTGACCGACGGCGTATTCTCAATGGACGGCACGATTGCGAAGCTTGCGGCAATCTGCGACCTGGCCGACCGGTATGCCGCGATCGTGGTCGTCGACGACTCGCACGCAACCGGATTCATGGGTGCTGGCGGCCGCGGCACGCATGAGCACTGTGGTGTGCTGGGCCGGGTGGACATCCTGACCGGCACGCTCGGCAAGGCGCTCGGCGGCGCCAGCGGCGGCTACGTTTCCGGGCGCGCACCGATCGTGTCCTGGCTGCGGCAGCGCTCGCGGCCGTATCTCTTTTCGAACTCGATTGCGCCGGTCGTCGCGGCGACGACGCTCGCCGTGCTCGACCTGATCGACGGCTCCCCCGGGCTGCGCCACCAGCTGATGGACAATGCCGCGTGGTTCCGCGGCCAACTCGAATCGCTGGGTTTCCGGCTGGTGCCGGGCGAACACCCGATCATTCCCGTCATGATCGGCGATGCCGCGCTTGCCGTGCGCATGGCGGACCGCCTGCTCGAACTCGGCGTCTATGCGATCGGATTTTCCTACCCGGTCGTGCCACTCGGCCAGGCCCGCATCCGCACGCAGATGTGCGCGGCCCACACGCGTGCGATGCTCGAAAAGGCAGTCGCGGCATTCGCGCAGGCTGGCAGGGAACTCGGCATCGTCGCATGATGAGGTGGGCATGAAGGCATTGATCAAGTCGAAACCGGAGCCGGGCATCTGGCTCGGCGAACTGCCGCGCCCGGAACCGGGACCGAATGACGTGCTGATCCGTATGCGCAAGACGGCGATCTGCGGCACCGACATACACATTTATCAGTGGGATGCCTGGGCGCAACGGACTATCCCCGTGCCGATGCAGGTCGGGCACGAGTACTGCGGCGAGATCGTGAGCCTGGGCGCCGAAGTCCGGGGGCTGCAGATCGGGGACCGAGTTTCCGGCGAAGGTCACATCACCTGCGGTCATTGCCGCAACTGCCGCGCCGGCCGCCGTCACCTGTGCCGCAATACCCAGGGCGTCGGCGTCGACCGCCCGGGCTGCTTTGCCGAATACATGGTACTGCCGGCCGCAAACGTCTTCCGGCTGCCCGACGCCATTCCGGACGAGATCGCCTCGATCCTCGATCCCCTCGGCAATGCGACGCACGCGGCGCTGTCGTTCAACATGGTCGGCGAGGACGTCCTGATCACGGGTGCGGGCCCGATCGGCATCATGGCGGTCGCGATCGCGCGCTTCATCGGTGCGCGCCACGTGGTCATCACCGACGTCAACGACTACCGCCTCGACCTCGCGCGCCGGATGGGAGCGACACGGGCGCTCAACGTGTCACGCGAGAGCATTGACGACGCGATGCGCGAACTGGGGATGTCGGAAGGGTTCGATGTCGGGCTCGAGATGTCGGGCAATCCGTCGGCCTTCCGCGACCTGATCCGCGTCATGCATCACGGTGGCAGCGTGGCGCTGCTCGGCATTCCGCCCGGCGACATGTCCATCGACTGGAACCAGGTGATCTTCAAGGGGCTCGTGATCAAGGGCATCTATGGCCGGGAAATGTTCGAGACCTGGTACAAGATGGCGGCGATGCTGCAGAGCGGCCTAGACGTGAGCCCGGTCATCACCCACCGCTACGCGTCAGCCGATTACCAGCGTGCGTTCGAGACCATGAGCGGCGGCCGGTCCGGAAAGGTGATCCTGGACTGGGCGGCCTGAGTCACTCGACACGGCAGTTGCAGAGATAGACTGGCCGGCCCTCGGCCGACAGCGCGATCAAGGCGCGGGCGCGTGCGAGCGCTTCGCCGATCCCGGGCAGGGGCGCGCGCGGCGGCGCGATCATCGCGATGACGCGCGCCACGCCGGCGCGCAGCTGCATCGCGAGCGCATCGCGCCAGGAAATGTGCTGCTCGATCCAATCGACCCGGTAGTCCTCGACACCTGCGAGCCGCGCGGCTTCCGCGATCGCCTCGTCGACGCCGCCGAGCTCGTCCACGATGCCGGCCTCGCGTGCCTGCTCGCCGGTCCAGACCCGACCCTGGGCCAGGCTCTCGATCTCATCCGGCCGCCGCTCGCGCGCGCGCGCGACATGCGCGACGAAGGTAGAGTAGGCGTGTTCGACCGAGGACTGCAGGATCTCTTTCGCGTCCGGGCCGAGGCTGCGGTCGAGCTGTGCCTGCCCAGCCAGCCGGGTCGTGCCGAAGCCGTCGGACGTGACGCCGATTTTCTCGAGCGTACGCTCGAACGTCGGGATCACCGCATAAACGCCGATTGAACCGGTGATCGTCGTCGGCGCGGCGACGATGTGATTTGCGTCCATGGCGATGTAGTACCCGCCGGAGGCGGCAACAGTGCCCATCGATGCGACGACCGGCTTGCCGGAATCGCGCAGTGCCGCAATTTCCCGCCGGATCACTTCCGAGGCCATCATGCTGCCGCCTGGGCTGTCGATACGCAGCACGACGGCCGCGTAGTCGTCGTCCTCGCGCAGGTCCCGCAGCATGCCGGCCAGCGTTTCGCCGCCGACCAGCCCCGGCAGCTGCTGGCCGTCCAGGATCTCGCCCGACGCGACGATCACGCCGATCCCCGGATCGTCCCGATGCCCGGACCGCTGCGGCCGCGTGAGCGCCAGATAAGGGCGCCAGTGGACTGCGTGGAATCCTCCGGTATCTTCGTCCTCGCCCACCACCCCGGCGACGATCCGTTCGAACTCCGTATGCGTTTTCAGGCCGTCGACCAGCCCGCGCGCCAGCGCGTACTGCGCGATGTCGCCGCCGGCCGAACGCACGCCCGCGGCGGCCTCGTCCGCATAGGCCTGGATCAGCGCGGGCTCGAGATCGCGAGCCGATGCGACATCGTCCTTGTAGCTGTCCCACAATGCGCCGATCCATTCCCGGGCGCTCTCGCGATCCTCCGGCGACATATCCGTGCGGGTCCATTCCTCGGGCGCCGACTTGTGGCTGCCCACCTTGAACACATTGATGTCAACTGCGAGCTTGTCGACCGTGCCGCGCAGGTAGGTCCGGAAGTACGAGTAGCCTTCCAGCAGCACGTAGCCCATGGGATCCAGGTAGACCTCGTCGGCCTGCGCGGCCAGGTAATACTGGCGCTGCGTGAAGCCCTGGCCATAGACGAAGATTTTCTTGCCGGATTCGCGGAACCAGCGCAGGGACTGCGCCAGATCCTGCAGCATCGGCAATCCGGCGCCGTCGAGCCTGCGCAAGTCGAGGACCATTGCCTGGATGCGATCGTCGTCGCGGGCGTGATCGACGACGTCGACGAGATCGCGCAAAAGCGTCTCGCCGCGATCGGCGCCGGTGGCTTCCGAGAGCGCCCGTTCGATCGGATCCCCGGAGAGTTCTTCGACCAGATAACCCGACGGCGCGACCACGAGCGCGGCGCTGCGCGGAATGAACGGGATCTCCGTCTGGCTTGCCGCGAGCAGCACGCCGAACAGCATCAGCAGCAGCACCAGGTGCAGGATCTTGCGCAGCCCGTCGAGGGCGAACCAGATGCCCCTCAGCAAAGCCCAGATTGCGCGCAATACCGGCATCGCTGCGCCCTCAGCCCAGCTTTTCCTCGATGCGCGCGGACTTGCCGGAACGGTCGCGCAGGTAGTACAGCTTTGCCCGGCGAACCTTGCCGCGGCGCTTCACTTCGACGCCGGCGATCGCGGGGCTGTGCGTCTGGAACACGCGCTCGACGCCTTCGCCATGCGACACCTTGCGCACCGTGAACGAACTGTTGAGCCCGCGGTTCTTGCAGGCGATGACGACGCCTTCGTAAGCCTGAACCCGCTCACGGTCGCCTTCGCGGACCTTCACCTGCACCACGACGGTGTCGCCCGGGCCGAATTCCGGCAGCTTGCTCTTCAGCGAGCGCGATTCCAATTCCTGCATGATCTTGTTCATCACAGCGTCCCCGATGTCCGTATTGACCGAAACCCGTTCCTCACCGCGGCGGCTCGATCCCCGCCCCGGCACAATATTCCTCGAGCAGCGCGCGTTCTTCCCGCGTCAGGCTGCGCGCCCGCAGCAGGTCCGGCCGCAGCCGCCAGGTCCGTCCCAGCGCCTGCATCATCCGCCACCGGCGGATCGCGGCATGGTTGCCGCCGGAAAGCACCGCCGGCACCCGTCGCCCTTCCCAGTCCTCGGGCCGCGTGTAGTGCGGCCAGTCGAGCAGTCCGTCGCCGAATGAATCCTGGCAGGCCGACTCTTCGTCCCCGAGCACGCCCGGCAGCAGCCGCGCCACCGCGTCGATCACGACCAGCGCGGGCAGTTCCCCGCCGGACAGCACATAGTCGCCGATCGACAGTTCTTCGTCGATCAATGCCTCGACCACCCGTTGGTCGATGCCCTCATAACGCCCGGCCACCAGTCCGAATCCCGGCCGCCCCGACAGCCGCCGCGCCGTCGCCTGCTCGAATTTTGCGCCCTCCGCCGCAAGCCCGATCACCGGGGCTCCCGCCGGCAGCCGTCCGCGGATCGCGCGGATGGCCGCGGCGAGCGGCTCCGGTTTCAGCACCATGCCCGGACCGCCGCCGAAAGGCCGATCATCCACGGTCCGATGCACATCGGTCGCGTGAATGCGCGGGTTTTCCAGGCCAACCCGCAGCACGCCCGCCGTCACCGCGCGCCCGACGACCCCAGTGGCCAGGCCCGCCTCGATCATCGGCGGGAACAGCGTGACGACCTCGATCTGCACCTAGAACTCGGGATCCCAGTCGACCGTAATGCGGCCGCAGCCGGTATCCACGCGAAAGAGCTGCTGACCGCCGACCGGCACCCACTGCTCGCGTTCGCCTTTCACGACCATGACCGCATTCCCGGGCATGTCCAGGAAGTGATCGACGCGTCCGAGCGGCTGCCCGGCAAGATTGACCACTGCGAATCCGATCAGGTCGGCTTGGTAGTACTCACCGGCCGCGAGCGCCGGCAGTTCCTGCCGCCCGACCCACAGTTCCGGCCGTCCCAACAGTTCCGCGTCCGTGCGGTCCGCGATGCCGTCGATGCGCACGACCAGGCCCTTCCCGTGCCGCCTGCCTTCAGTCGCCCGCAATTCGCGGCTCCCGCCGTCCGGCCGATCCGCACGCCACGGCGCGAAATCGAGGATCTGCTCCGGCGGATCGGTGTATGAGACGACCTTCAGCCAGCCCTTGATGCCAAAGGGACCGGTGATGCGGCCCAACGCCACCCGGTCCTGCTCCCGTCCGGCATCCCGTGACGGCGCAACCGGCATGGTGACGGGCTGCCGCTCAGGCCGCCGCTTGCTTGCGCACGCTGGCGACCAGCGCGCGTACGCGGTCGGACATGCCCGCGCCGGTGCCGGTCCAGTAGTCGATGCGCGGAAGATCGAGCTCGATCCGCCGATCCTTGCCACGCGCAACCGGGTTGAAGAACCCGACCTGCTCGAGCACCGTCCCGCCCTGCCGCTTGCGGCTGTCCGTGACGACGACGTGATAGAAGGGGGAGTTCTTGCCCCCGCGGCGCGTCAGACGAATCGTGACCATCGAATGAATTCCTCGCAGCCTCGGCCGCGTCAGTCCCGGGGCCGGTGCGGCCCCGCCAAAGAGCCGCGCATTCTACTTAAATAGCCCGGCCAAAGAAAGGCTTGCGCAGCCCGGCGGAACCGGTGCGTCAGCGTGGGCCGAGGCCACCCGGCAACCGGCCACCCAGGCCGCGAAGCATCCGGGCAAGACCCCCGCCTTTCATCCTTTTCATGACCTTTCCATCTGCTGGAACTGCTTCAGCAGGCGGTTGACCTCCTGGACCGGAACGCCGGCGCCGGCGGCGATGCGACG
>JALYJS010000391.1 GCA_030799345.1 Pseudomonadota bacterium
GCATTATTCCCGCCCGTCGATAGATGTGTTGTTAGAATCCGCGGCCGATGCGTACGGCCGTGACCTGCTCGCCATCATTCTCACGGGGGCGAACGAGGACGGCGCACACGGAGTCCGCGCCGTGTGCGATGCCGGAGGAATGGCGCTGGTGCAAACCCCGGAATCCGCCGAAGCGCGCGCCATGCCCGAGGCCGCCCTCGCGGCCTGCGCGGAAGCCCGATCGATGAGCCTGGACGCGATTGCCGATCTTCTGCAGACACGAGCAAGCTGAAAGGCGCTGGTGCAACAGGGTCAAGCCAAATTTCTGCTGGTCGACGATAACGAGCCGGGTCTCCTGGCCTTGAGCGGCATCTTGCGCCGCGACGATTTGGAGATGCTGCAGGCGCGCTCCGGCCGGGATGCGCTGGAGCTGTTGTTGCATCACGATATCGCGCTGGCCATCATCGACGTGCAGATGCCGATCATGGACGGCTTCGAACTGGCGGAGTTGATGCGCGGGTCCCAGCGGACCAGGCATGTGCCGATCATCTTCCTGACGGCCGGCCCCCAGGACAATATGCGCCGCTTCCGCGGCTACAAAGCCGGCGCGGTGGATTTTCTGTACAAGCCGGTGGAACCGACCGTCCTGCGCAGTAAGACCGATATTTTCCTGGATCTGTATCGCCAGCGCGAGGAACTCGCCCGGCAACGGGATGAGATTCTGGTCGTGGCGGAAGAAAAGGCCCGGCTGCTTCAGGAACGGGACGAGGCCAGCCGCCGCTTGATTGAAAGCGAGATGCGCTTCAGAACGTTGGCCGACAGCGCTCCGGTGCTCATCTGGATGGACGGGTTGGAGGGATGCGAATTCGTCAACCGGGCCTACCTCGAATTTCTCGGCATCGATCATCCGCAAGAGGTTGAAAAGTATAATTGGGCGCAATATGTCCATCCCGACGATCGCGACGCGTATATCGCGACCTACTTGAACGCCGTCGACCGGCGCGCGCAGTTTGAGGCGTGGTTTCGATTCCGGCGCCGCGACGGGGTATACCGCTGGATACGCTCTGTCGGCACGCCGAATCTCTCGGCATACGGTGAATTCATCGGGTATATCGGCGCGAGCTTCGATCTGACCGACAGTAAGGAAGCCGAGGAGCGTTTGCAGCGATGGAGCGTGGATTTGGAGCGGGCGGTGAATCAGAAGACCGCCGAACTGCTGCGATCGCAGGAACAATTGCGCGCGCTCGCGACGGAGTTGAATTTGACCGAACAACGGGAGCGCCAATGGCTGGCCACGGAGCTGCACGATCACCTGGCGCAGATGCTGGTATTGGGCAAATTGAAACTCTCGCAGACCAGACACATCCGGGATCTTCCGCCCGCGGGGCTGGGTCTTATCAAGGATATCGAGGATGTGTTGACACAGTCCCTGATCTACACGAGGACCCTGGTCGCCGATCTGGCTCCGCCCGTCCTGCACGAATTCGGACTGCTGGCCGCCCTGCCCTGGCTGGCGGAGCAGATGCAACGGTATGAGCTGACCGTGAGCGTCGAATTGCCCGGAACCGAGGATGTGAACCTGCCGGCAGATCGGGCCGTCCTCCTCTTCCAATCGGTCAGGGAGCTCTTGATGAATGCCGTCAAGCACGCGGGCGTGGGCCGCGCGTCGGTGCGGCTGGAGCACGGCAACGGCGAACTTCGCATTGAGGTGCGCGATGCAGGCAGCGGCTTCGACCCGGCGTCTTTCGCGGCCGTGGCAGACACCTCCGCTGTCCCCCGCTTCGGATTATTCAGCATTCGCGAACGCATGCTCGCGCTCGACGGCCGACTGGAGCTCCGGTCCGCTCCCGGGCAAGGCACGACGGCGACACTCGTCCTGCCGCTACCCGAAACACCTTCTGAGTCAGGAGTGAGGCGTTCTGTGTCGACCGACCAGACCGGATCGAGTTCTGACTTAAAGGACAGGGGTTCTGAATCAGCTGCATCCGGATCTCCGGACAATGCAACACCCAGCGCGCAGCATGCAGCACTCCACCAGTCCCGAAAGGTTCGCGTATTGCTGGCGGACGACCATGCGATGGTGCGGGAAGGCCTCCGGGGCGCACTGGACAACTATGCCGACATCCACGTGATTGGAGAAGCCGGAGACGGCGACGAGGCGGTCCGGTTAGCCGGTCACATCCAGCCGGACATCGTGCTGATGGACGTGAACATGCCGAAGATGGACGGCATCGAAGCGACGCGGCGCATCACGGACGCGTTCCCCGCCGTGACGGTGATCGGACTCTCGGTCCACAATTCGGAGTCTATAAAGATCGCCATGAAAGAGGCGGGCGCCGTCGCATTTGTGAATAAGGACGCGGCCGTCGATGATCTCTACCGGACGATCCAGGCCGCCCGCAACAGCCGCGAGCCGTCTGCGAGAAGTTAGGGCTCTGTGTTGAGATTCGTGCGGTATGGTCGCAGTCTGCGGTTTAAGAGGCTCGCCGTCGGGTTACACATTCTGCGCCTTCGCCGTCTGACAGGTACCGGGTTTCCCGCCGGACAGCCGTTACGATCGCGCCATACAATTGGTCGCGCGCCGTCCTGAGCGATGCCGGTACCGGTATCACGCACGATGGGTTGAGCAAGTGTTCCCTGTTGCCGAAGACCCACTTCGATCTTGCCTTCGTGAATTTGAAGGCATTGCTTAACAAATTGAGCACGACGATCACTCGTCCAATACGCCTCGCCGGTGCGCAGCACGCCCTCGATCAGCTCCTTAAAGCCGGCGACCCAGAGCTCCCTCCAGGATTCATAGACCGGCAGGCCCAACACACGGGGATGCTTCGCGCCGAACACCGACCGATATCCGTCGTTGTACAATGTCAGCAGATCACGTCCCAGAAGAGAACGATTTGCGCTTTGGAGGGCAGTAGAATACTGACTGCGCTGCGCAGCTTTGCGGCCAGCTCTCCGCAGAGCCGAGGGAGGTCTTCGACCAGTCGAAGGCGCGGATGCGCGCCCATCTCGCCGCCGCCGGATAACCGGTCCGAATGGGAAACGTTCTGTGAACCGCCGGTCTCACCCGGAGCACCCGGCGATGGGTTGTCGGTCATGAGTTCTGTCCCTCTTAGAAGTCCTGCCCGTAGCGTGCTAGGCAAGAGTTGATGGCAGCTGGTACGAAGAGGACCCCAGCAATGCCACAGCACCGTGTTCTTTTCTCAATGCCGTCTTCCCCCAAAGCCCGTGCTCGAACTAGTGATCCGCAT
>JALYJS010000402.1 GCA_030799345.1 Pseudomonadota bacterium
TGCGGTCATCGTCGATGCGCGTTACCTTCGTGAGCAGGTTGGCGAGTGCGCGGCGCTGGGTCGCTTCCGCGCGACCGCGCTGTGCGCGACCGAGAACGGGATCGAAGCGCGCGACGAACAGTTTGAACAGCCGGCCGGCCGCGGCGGCATTGCTCGCCAGCGCTTCCTCCATATAAGCCTGCGACAACGGCATGCCAAGCTGGCCAAACCAGCGCGCGTAGGTCCGAAGCACCATCGCTTCGCGCCAGCTGAGGTCGGCGGCGAGCACCAGGCGGTTGAAACCGTCATTGTCCGTATTGCCGAGCCATACGTTCGCGAACGTGGCCTTGAACCGCGGGCCATCGGTGTCGAGGTGGATTCGGACGCCGCGCGGATGTTCGAGTTCGAAATCCTGGATCCACAGACTGCCGGACGGTGTATCGATCTCGTACGGGCGCTCGCTGATTAGCTTGAGCCCGAGATTCTCGATTGTCGGCAGCACGTCGGAGATCGGGATCGGCCGGTCGCGGCGGAACAGCTTGAACTGGACCTTGTGCCCGGGTTGACCTGCGGCTCGGTACAGACTCATGCGCAGGATCCTGGAGCCGCCGAGCAGCGCCTCGAGGCTGGCGATATCGTCGACCGCCGCGTCGAATGGCGTGTCGTCCTGGTACGACGCCGGGAATGCGGCTTCCCACGCGCGGAACAGCCGCAACGCATCTGCCTCCTCATGCGCGTCGAGCAGGGCATCTTTAAGATGGTCCTGCCAGGTCCGCACCGTCCCGGTTATTCGCCGCTCGAGCTCGGCGGCATCAACGCTTGCCTCGGAATCGGGTGACGTGCGTACGAGCATGTACAGGCGCGCAAGCGCGGATTCCGACAGGTGCACCTGCGACGTGATCTCGACGCCGCCGAAAGCATCGCGCGCCAGCCGCTCGATGCGCTCGCGCGTCTGGGTGTTGTAGCGGTCGCGCGGCACGAATACGAGGCAGGAGTAGAACCTGCGAAAGATATCGCGACGCACGAACAGCCGGACCTGCGACCGCTCATACAGGTTGACGATGCCGCGCACGATGCGCACCAGGTCCGCGATCGTCGCCTGGAAGAGTTCGTCCCGCGGGAAGGTTTCGAGCGCTTGCGTAACCGCCTTGTGGTCGTGGCTCGACTGCTTCAGCCTAAAATGCCGGATGACGCGCTGGACCTTCAGCCGCAGAACGGGAATCTCGCTCGCTCCGCCGCTATAAGCGGAGGAAGTCCAGAGTCCGATGAAGCGCCGCTCGCCCGTGACTTTGCCGCGAGCGTCGAAGATCTTGACGCCGACGTAATCGAGATGGGTGGCCCGATGCACGGTCGCGAGCGAATTCGCCTTGGTAATGATCAGCGGTTCGCTGGAGCGTGCAAAAGCCCGCACTTCACCGGTCAAGGCGATCGGGCGGGTCCGCTGGTGCCGGGCGGATCGCATGACACCGAGCCCGGATTTCGGGACCGGCACCAGCAGGTCGCGCCGGGGCCCGCGACGCAGGCGGTATTCGCGATAACCGAGGAAAGTGAAATGATTGTCGTCCATCCACTCCATCAGCGCTTGCGCCTCCCGCAGGTCGACTGACTGGCCGCGGACCCGGGTTCTTCCGAGCTCGGCTGCGACTTCGCGCGCCTTTGCGCGCATGCGCCGCCAGTCGCCGGTGGCGCGCCTGACATCGTCCAGGGTGTTGCGGATGCGCTGTTCGAGCGCGGCCAGCCGGCGCGGGTCCGGCTCGCGGTCGACCTCGATCAGCTGCCAGGATTCGTGCTTCGTGCCCGGCGTCGTGTTGTCTAGATGCACCTCGCGCAGGCGGCCGGCGCCGTCGCGCACGACCGAGAAGACGGGATGGGCGAGCAGATGCACCGCAAGCCCGCTGGCCGCACTTGCGATTCCCAGCGAGTCGACCAGGAACGGCATGTCATCCGTGATGACCATGATGACGGTGTGCGAAGACGAGAAGCCGTCCTTTTCGGGATCCGGATTGAATACCCGAACCTGCGCGCGGCCTGCGCGGCGAACCCGGCCGAGACGCAGCTGCGTGAGCGCCGCGCCCGCGAGATCGGCCGGCGTCCTCTGCACCAGATCGAGTTCGGACACGCCGTGATAGAAAAAACGCACCAGGCGTTCGGGCGAGACCGGCAATCCGCGACGTCCGGCCCGACGGGCGCGTGCGGCGATGCGATCGATGATTGCCTGACGGGCGGCCGGGATCCTGCCTAGCATCGACACTCCAGGTGCGCCCGGCCCGCAACGCTGCGGACGGCGTAGCGGCGCGAATTATACACGCGGGCTGCCGGCGGGTCCGAGCAACCCGGACCGCTTCTGCAGGCGGGAAAGTAAGGCATCGAACTGCGATTGCTCAGCGGGTGACAGTTCCGCCAGCAGGCGGCGTTCATAGGCGAGCGCGAGCGGGATGATGCGCCCGTACACCAGCATTCCCCGGGCGGTCAGCGACAGCACCGACCGGCGGCGGTCGGCTGCGGCCAGCGCGCGCCGCACGCGACCGGCGCGGACCAGGCCTGTCACCGCGCGGCTGACCGCCACCTTGTCCATGGCCGTGCGCTCGGCAACGGCGGCCGCGGAAAGCCCCGGTGTGCGCGCCAGCACGGCGATCACGCGCCACTGCGGGATCGTGAGCCCGAAGCGCCGTGCATAGGCGCCGGCAAGGGCCGAGGACACGGTGTTCGACAACACCGAGAGCCGGTACGGGAGAAAATGCTCGAGATCGAGCGCGGGGACGTCGGGAGCCGCCATCGATGCATTATAGTTGCAACTGCAACTAACCCGGGAGCGGATCATGGCCGAGCGCAACGACAATCCGATGGGCACGGACGGCTTCGAGTTCGTCGAATACACCGCGCCGGACCCCGAGCAGCTTCGCGGCCTGTTCGTCCGCATGGGGTTTCCGGTGACGGCCCGCCATCGTAGCAAGAACGTGACGTTGCATCGCCAGGGCGACATCAATTTCGTCATCAATGCGGAGCCGGGCGGATTCGGCCAGCGCTTCGCCCGCGAGCACGGGCCGTCTGCCTGCGCGATGGCCTTCCGCGTGAGGGACGCGGCGGCGGCGTTCCGCCGGGCCGTGGAACGCGGCGCCAAACCGGTCGAACTGCCGGTGGGACCCATGGAACTGCACATTCCAGCGATCGAGGGCATCGGCGGCAGCCTCATCTACCTGGTCGACCGCTATGGCGACCGGACCATCTACGACGTGGATTTCGTGCAGGTCGAGGATCCCGCCGGCGTACGCGCGGCCGGCCTCGCGCTGATCGATCACCTGACGCATAACGTCAGCCGTGGCCACATGGACCTGTGGTCGGGTTTCTACGAACGGCTGTTCAATTTTCGGGAGATCCGCTATTTCGACATCGAGGGAAAGAAGACCGGCCTGTTCAGCCGGGCGATGACGAGCCCCTGCGGCAAGATCCGCATCCCGATCAACGAGAGCCAGGATGACAAGAGCCAGATTGAGGAATACCTGCGCGAATACCACGGCGAGGGCATCCAGCACATTGCGCTCTTCACCGACGACATTTATGCGACCGTGGATGCCCTGCGGGCGAACGGCGTCG
>JALYJS010000407.1 GCA_030799345.1 Pseudomonadota bacterium
CTGCTCGTCTGCAGCGCGCGCCGCATGCTGCTGGCCGGCCCGCGGGCGGCGCTGACCACGGCAGCGGCTGCAATCGCACGCAGCGATCCGGGCGACTGGGAGCGCGCCGGCATCGCGGATGGCGAACCGCTGGTGCACCCCGACACGTCGGCCCTATGGCTGCCGCAGATGCTGAATCTCGACCTGCTGTCGGCAGTCAGTTTCACCAAGGGCTGTTACCTCGGGCAGGAAATCGTGGCGCGCGCTCAGCATCTGGGCCGGATCAAGCGCCGAATGCTCCGCTATGTCGCGCCCCCCGGCACGCCGCTGCATCCGGGACAGCCGCTGTTCAGCGGCGACGAGCGGGTCGCGCAGATCGTGAGCGCGAGCGGCGACGCTGCCGCTACCCATTGCCTCGCGGTGGTCGAACTCGGGCGCTGTGCCGACCTGCTGGGCGCGCTGCCGCACGGATCCGAATTCGTGCCGGCCGATCTGCCCTATGCGATCCCACCGCCGGATCCGGCCGTCGCTGACTGAACGCGCGCGAACTTTACTCTTCCTGCGCCTGGCGCAGCTGCGGAAACAGGAGCACGTCGCGGATGCTCGGGGCATCCGTCAGCAGCATCACCAGACGATCAATGCCGACGCCCAGCCCGGCGGCCGGCGGCATGCCGTACTCCAGGGCGCGGATGTAGTCGGCGTCGTAATACATCGCTTCGAGGTCGCCGGACTGCTTACGCGCGACCTGGTCGCGGAACCGCGCCGCCTGGTCTTCCGGATCATTGAGCTCCGAGAACCCGTTGGCTATCTCGCGGCCATCGATGAAAAACTCGAATCGATCGACAACGAACGGATCCGCATCGTTGCGGCGCGATAGCGGTGAAACTTCGGTCGGATAAGAGTGGACGAAAGTCGGTTGCAGCAGGTGCTGTTCGCAGGTTTTTTCGAACAGCTCGATCTGCAAGCGGCCGGCGCCGTTCCCCTCCGCGCAGTCGATGCCGCGTGCCTCGCAGAGGCCCTGCAGGTACGGGATGTCGCGCAGTCGCGCGGCATCGAGCCCCGGATTGTGCGCGATGAGCGCTTCTTCGACAGACAGCCTCGCGAATGGCGTGCCGAATCCGATGCGGCGCCCCTGGTAGGCGACTTCGCGCGTGCCGGCGACTGCGTCCACGAGACCCTGCATCATGCGCTCGACCAGGCGCATGAAATCCTGGCAGTCCGCATAAGCCTGGTACAGCTCCAGCATCGTGAATTCGGGGTTGTGCTGGGTCGACAGCCCCTCGTTGCGGAAATTGCGGTTGATCTCGTACACACGCTCGAAGCCGCCGACCACGAGCCGTTTCAGGTACAGCTCGGGAGCGATGCGCAGGTACATGTCCTGGCCCAGTGCGTTGTGATGCGTCACGAAGGGCCGGGCGACGGCGCCGCCCGGAATTGGCTGCATCATCGGTGTCTCGACCTCGAGAAACCCCAGGGCATCCAGGAAATCGCGCAGGTAGCGGACCACGCGCGTGCGGGTAATGAACACCTCGCGCGACGTCTCGTTGACGATCAGATCGACGTAGCGCTGCCGGTAGCGCGTTTCGGTGTCGGCGAGCCCGTGCCACTTGTCCGGCAGCGGCCGGAGCGCCTTGACCAGCAGGCGCGCGCTCTCGGCCCGCACCGACAGTTCGCCCGCACGCGTGCGCATCAAGGCGCCCTGGACGGCGACGATGTCGCCGACGTCCCAGCCCTTGAAATCCTCGTAGACCGCGCCGAGCGCCTCGGCCTGCAGATAGACCTGCATCTGCCCGGTCGAGTCCTGCAGCTTCGCGAATGATGCCTTGCCCATCACCCGCTTGAACATCATCCGTCCGGCGACGCGCACGCGTACCGGATTGGCCGCCAGCCACTCGTCCTGGCGATCGCCCCAGGTCGCATGCAGATCGGCCGCGAGCGCATCGCGGCGGAAATCGTTGGGAAACGGATTCGCGCCTTCGCGCAGGCGTGCGAGCTTGGCGCGGCGCTCGGCGATCAACGCGTTTTCGTCAGCGGCGGGCGGTGATTCCTTGCTGGCCATGGCGTGAAGCTTACAGTCCCTGCTTCAGGCTCGCTTCCATGAATGGATCGAGCGCGCCATCGAGCACGGCGGCGGTGTTGCCGGACTCGACGCCGGTACGGAGGTCCTTGATGCGGGACTGATCGAGTACGTAAGAACGGATCTGGTGACCCCAGCCGACGTCGGTCTTCTGGTCTTCGAGCACGCGCGCGGCGGCATTGCGCTTGTTGACTTCGAGCTCGTACAGTTTGGCCTTCAGCATCTTCATCGCGGTCGCGCGGTTCTTGTGCTGGCTGCGCTCGCCCTGACAGGCGACGACGATTCCGGACGGCAGGTGCCGGAGTCGCACGGCCGAATCGGTTTTGTTGACGTGCTGGCCGCCGGCGCCGCTCGCTCGATAGGTATCCATCTCGATGTCCGCGGGATTCAGGTCGACCTGGATCTCCTCATCGATCACCGGCGACACGAACACCGATGCAAACGACGTATGCCGGCGATTGCCGGAGTCGAACGGCGATTTGCGCACCAGCCGGTGGACGCCGGTCTCGGTGCGCAGCCATCCGTAGGCATAGGCCCCGTCGATCTCGATCGAGGCGCTCTTGATGCCCGCAACTTCGCCCGGACTCTGTTCGACCACCTCGGTCTGGAAGCCGCGTGCGTCGGCCCAGCGCAGGTACATGCGCAGGAGCATGGACGCCCAGTCCTGCGCCTCGGTGCCGCCGGCACCGGCCTGGATGTCGAGAAACGCGCCGCGCGGATCCATTTCGCCCGGGAACATGCGCGAGAGTTCCAGCAGCCGCACGCGCTGGTCGAGCGCAGCGACGTCGCGGGCAATGTCGGAGAAACCCGCTTCGTCCGCGTCGGTCTCGACGATCATCAGCAGTTCGGCGGAATCGGCGAGGCCGTTACCGAGCTGGTCGAGCTCGGTGATCGTCGCATCGAGCCGGGCGCGTTCCCGCCCAAGGGCCTGCGCCTGCGCAGGCGTGTTCCAGATCGCCGCATCGCCGAGCTCGTGGTTCAGTTCCTCGAGGCGCTCGCGCTTGGAGTCGTACTCAAAGGTACCCCCTGAGCGCGGCCAGGCGCTCCGTGAGGTCGTCGATCAGCCGGCGGGTCGGTGCGGTTTCCATGCGGCCGGCATCTTAACAGAGGCTCATGCGCAGGCCTGCAGGTGCTCGGCCAGCATCTCGGCGCGCGGTGGGCCACCGAACGTCGTCGACTGCAGGCGGTAGGCGAGCCGCAGGCGCGCACCGGGCGCCGGCCGCGGGGCCTGCGCATCGTCGAAATGGCCGAACGCGATGGCCTCGATGGGACGCGTTTCCGGACTCTGGCGCAGCCAGAGCTTCAGGTGCCGGTCGCCGACCACCCGCGAGTCGGCCACGTCGAACACGCCGTCGAACAGGGGCTCGGGGAAATGCTGGCCCCAGGGGCCGCCAGATTCGAGCGCACGCGCCGTGTCGAGTGATAGTTCCGAGGCGTCAAGCTCGCCGTCCGAGTCGAGAAATCCCATCATCTGATCGGGCGGCAGCAGCCGTCCGATTTCCTCGGCAAACGCATCCGCGAACCGGGCGAGCTGCGACGGACGCAGCGTGAGACCGGCCGCCATCGCGTGACCGCCATAACGTTCGATCAGCCCGGGGTGGCGCGTGGCGATCGCCTCGAGCGCATCGCGCACGTGCACACCCGCGACGGAGCGCGCCGAACCGCGCAGCTCGTCGTCTCCGGCCGGAGCGAATGCCACGATGGGCCGGTGCAGCCGGTCTTTCATGCGCGAAGCGACGAGTCCAACGATGCCCGCATGCCAGCCGGGATCGAACAGCGCGAGTCCAGGCGGCAGGCTGCCTGCCGCGATCCGCAGTCGTCGTACGGCATGCGTGGCTTCGTCCCGCATGCGCAATTCCATTTCACGGCGTTCCCGATTCAGCCGGTCCAGCGTGCCGGCGAGCGCCATGGCTTCCGACGCGTCGTCCGTCAGCAGGCAACGGATGCCGACCGCCATGTCGTCGATGCGGCCCGCGGCATTCAACCGGGGGCCGATCTGGTGACCGAGCTGCCGGGCCGACAGCTCATCCAGGCGGCATCCCGCAACGCGCGCCAGCGCCATCAGGCCCGGCACCGCCGCGCGCGCCCGCAGGCGGCGCAGTCCTTCTTGGACCAGGATCCGGTTATTGCGGTCGAGCGGCACGAGATCCGCGACGGTGCCGAGGGCGACCAGGTCGAGGAGATCCGCGACCGGCGGCTGCGGGCTGCCGCGCGCCGATTCGAGCGCGCGGGTCACCGATGCCATGAGGTAGAAAGCGACCCCGACGCCTGCCAGCGCGCGGCTGCCGAAGGTGGCGCCGGGCAGATTCGGATTCACGTGTGCAGCGCAGTCCGGCAGGCTTGCGCCGGGCAGATGATGATCGGTGACGAGCACTTCGATGCCGAGCGCCTGCGCGGCCTCGATGCCCGCGAATGCGGCGACGCCGTTGTCGACGGTGATCAGGAGATCGGCCCTTTCGTCGGCAAGCTCGGCCACCAGCGCCGGCGTCAGACCGTAGCCGTGTCGCATGCGATCGGGAACGCGAAACGTCAGGTTGCGGTGGCCCAGGCGGTTGAGCTGACGCATGACCACGGCGGTGCTGGTTGCGCCGTCGGCATCGAAATCGCCTGCCACCAGGATGCGCGATCCGCGCGCGAGATGGCCGAGCAGCAACTCCGTCGCGCCGGCAATGCCATCCAGCGTCGAGACGGGCAGCAGGCGGCGGAGCTCCAGCGCCAACTCGTCGGCATCGCCGATGCCGCGCGCGGCGTACACGCGCCGCAGCACCGGATGCAGCGTACTCGGGAGTCTGTCGATCGCGCCGGGTGGCCGGCGCCGGATGACCGGCGGGGCCGAGCGGGGCATTTCCGCGGATTTCATCGCGCGCCATCATAGCGGCGGAGCGACGCGGGATTGGCTATATTTCAGCCGGTCATATGCAATTCGAACGCGAGTCCGTCACCGAACCGAATGCGATCGTCGGCTGCGCCGACGGCGAGATCCGGTTGCGCAGCGCCACTTACACTGCGAGCCTGATCGTGACGCGCGACAGCGTCCACGATGGCTGGCGCCCGCCGCCACTCGAGGAACTCGTGATCGAGGACTTCGCGCCGCTTTTGGCGCAGCCGCCCGACGTGCTGCTGCTGGGCACCGGCCGCGGGCAGCGCATGCCGCGCCCCGCGCTCTTTGCCGCATTCGCCGCGCGCGGGATCGGGCTCGAAGCGATGGACAACCGCGCTGCCTGCCGGACCTACAATCTGCTGCTGTCCGAGTTCAGGAACGTTGCGGTCGCGTTGTACGTCTGATCAGCG
>JALYJS010000524.1 GCA_030799345.1 Pseudomonadota bacterium
GTCGACCGGCAGACGTAATTCTGGCGACGCAACCAGGACATCGTCCCTGCCGAGCGGATCTTCCGGGTCGATGCCGAACGGATTGTCGGGCGTGATGAGACTGGCGCTGCTGTGGCCCAGTTGTCCGTCCTCGCCGGGGAAGCGGAAGCTCCAATGCCACTGCTGCCCGACAGCTTCGACGATCGCGGCGTCTTCGGGCACCATGACAAATTTGCCCCAGACGAAGAGACCCGGGGCAAGCATCGCGGCCACGCCGATCGAAGTCACGACCGTAAGCCACCATTCGAGCTTCTTGTTCTCGGGTTCGTAATCGGCCTTCTGGTTCTTCTTGTGCCGGTAGCGGAGCACGACCCAGGCAAGGAACAGATTGACGATGACGAACACGACGCCGGTGACCCAGAACGTCAGGATCACCGTGTCGTCCATCGTGGTCCAGTTCGACGCGATCGGCGTAAACCACCATGGACTCACGAAATGGAAAATGATGGAGCCGACGACTAGGAGGACCAGAACAACTGCCATCGCCATCGCCCAGCCCCCTTGTTACGCGCGTGCCCGGTCGCTTGCGGCCTTTCGGCGTCGCCGGACGGCCGCGAATGGATTCACGAAATGACTGTCGATGCCCCCGAACTCCGCCTCCGGATGACGGCGGCTCATCATGTGCCGGACGACGGATTCCTGGTCCTTGCGGGCGTAGATCAGGATCAGGTACTTGCCGGCCTCGATATCGTCGTGGAAGCGCTCGAGTTTCCTGTTCTCTTTCTCGACGCCGATCAGCCCGCCCTCCCAGGCGCCGAACAGCGTCGCAACGCCGCAGAGCGCGACGTAGACGAACCACGGGATATTCTCAAACGGGCCGAACTGGTCGAGCAGGATGCAGCCGACGAAGCCCGCAAACAGCCCGATGGCCGCGCCGAGAAAGCCTTCACGGACCACGTCGAGCGTCTCGAGATAGTTGGCGGAGTGAATCTGCCGCTTCTTGAGTCCCGACTCGTCCTTCGCGATCACGTGGACGAAGAAATCGTCCAGCCCAACGTCGTGCAGATCATCAGAAACACGCGAGGTGCTTTCGAGCTCTGGCGCGACGTAATAGAGGCATTTCATCCAGATCCCCCCGCGATTTTTGAGTCTCGCACAACCCCCGGGGCTTGGGAAGCCTGCCAGCCCCGGGGCAACAGCTTCACGCGGCGGGCCACAGCCAGCCGAACACGCCGCCCGTCAAAAGGGCGTAGATCAGGCCGTCCAGTGTGTGCTTCGCCGTGGTGGACCAGGGGCGGTTGTACCAGATCGATTGCTGCCAGAGCCCGACCGCATAGCCGATGAATGCGGTGGTGCCGGCGATCTGGAAGACCTGCAGATACTCCGTGCCGGCAGCCAGCGTGCGGCTCGCGACATACGCTGCCAGCACGCCGACGATCAGCGTGTAAATGAACCACTGGATGAGCGGTTTCGTCATCGAGACCGGTTCGTTCCGCATCACCGTCATCAGCAGGACCGGGCCGCGCTTCAACTTCTCGACGAATTCGGGCGACTTGCAGTCCTTCATTTCGGCGGCGCGCGGCACCATGTACTCGCCGGGCTTGAGCCCGAACGGGCGCAGCGCGTCCATAAGGCGATCCTGGTCCGGCACCGCGGGGCACTCGCTGCGGTGCCACAGGGGCGCCATGTGAATGATGGCACTCGCGATGAAGACGACAATCGCCGACAACAGGATCGGGATCCAGAGTGCTGCAATGGTAGTCGTCATGTGACCTCCAGTTGTGCGCGCGTATCGAGCTCGTGACCCTTGCGGCCGCCGCGCACGAGTGCGTCCCGGCCCAGAGTCGTTTCGATCATCACCCGCGCCGTGTCGGCCGAGCGTCGCACCAGTGCCGCGGCGCCTTCGTGCAGGAACTTCGAGTCCCGCACGTATTGTTCGTTGTTCTCCATGTCTTCCGCGCTCCAGCCGCGCGAGTGCGCGACGAACGGGAATGGCGGGAACTGGCAGCCGAGCTCGGCGAAGAACGTCAGCATCTGGCCAGCGACCGCCTGCACATTGTCCTGGCCGCCCGTGATGATCAGCGACACAACTTTGTTCCGCATCAGGTGCCGGTTGGCGAGCGTTTCCTGATTCTGGATGCAGTTCATGCGCTCGATCATCTTGTAATAAAGGCTGCTCGCGCCGCCCCAGCGGATCGGCGTGGCGACGACGATGACGTCGGCCCAGTGCACGACGCCCTCGTACACCTGGTCCATCTGGTCCTTCGAGTCCATCTCGGTGATGGAGCAGGGCCAGGTGCAGGCGCGGGCGGACTTCGAGTAGAAGCCCTCGCAGGCGCGGAACGCGAGGTCGCGCACGCGGATCAGCTGCGATTCGCACCCGGCTTCGCCGCTCTCGCGCGCGTTCGCAAGTGCGTGCACCAGCAGGTCCTCGGAGGTGCTGTAGCGTGGGTAACGCTTGGTCATCGCCGTCGTCGACAGCCCGAGGATGCGGATCGGCCCCGGTTCGCGCACAGGCGTGCGCGCGAGTGGGTGCGGATCGTGCGGCAGCCGACCGCGTTTCGTGACGGTAGCCTCGGAGACGAGCACGCGGCCGTTCTCGACCTTGACCGCGTGTGACGGCACGCGATCCGCCTCGTAGCCGGGTTCGCCCGCGCCGGTCTGCCAGTGAAACTTGTAGAAATGCCAGGGGCAGACGACGAAGTCGCCGTCGAGCGTGCCCTGGCCGAGGGGCCCGCCAACGTGGTTGCAAGTGCCGGAGATCGCGCCGAACGAGCCGTCGCGATGCGTCAGCGCGATCCGCTTCGTGCCGACGCGCACTTCCTGCACCGGCTGCCGTGCGAGCTCGGCGCTCGCGCCGACGTCGACCCAGCTGTCGCCTGTCACCGACCCTGGCCGCGGTACAGGAAGGCCACCGCCGCGCCGAGGATGAGCGTGAGGATCGTGTCGAAAACGATCTGCTTGGCGGCGAGCGCGCCCGGTGTCGGCTGCACGACGTAATAGATGATGTAAATCGGCACGAAGAAGACAGCGACTGCGAGGCCGAAGCGCAGGCCCTGCCCGAGCCAGGGCTTGTTCTCGACGCCGCGCGCATAGATCCAGGTGAACGCACCCGCCATGAGGACGTGCGCGAGGATCATGAGGTGCATCAGCTTCTGCGCCTCGGCCTCGGGGCGCATGAGCCCTGTCGCCAGGTAGTCGTCGTTCAGCAGCACGCCGTGGACGACGATGCCCCCGGCCATGTAGAGGACGAAAATCACGAGCCAGGCGATCAGGAATTTCTTGTTCACGGGTATTCCTCCATGGCGCGAATCTTACGCCTCGCCGGAGCTTCCGATCAGCATCGAGCTCATTGAGATCGAGCCCGGGACCCGGACATTGAAAAATTCGGCAGTTTCGCCCGCTTGCTGCAGTGCAATTGCGTACAGCAGGGGCAGGTAGTGCTCGGGCGTCGGCACGGCAAGGCGCGACCCGGGCTGCGCCGGGAAGCCAGCGAGCTCGGCATGGCGGCCGGCGGCAATGTGGCCGCGGATTCCGGCGTCGGCGGCTAGCGCCCAGTCGAGCGGGGCCGGGTCCCTGAAGTCGAAGAGGCCGAGGTTGTGGACGATGTTGCCGCTGCCGAGGACCAGTACGCCCTCGTCGCGCAGTGGCGCGAGTTGCCGGGCGAGGGCGTAGTGGTGCGGGCCGGGCTGGCCCGTGTCCATGCTGAGCTGGACGACCGGCACATCCGCGGACGGGTACATCGCGATGAGCACGCTCCAGGCGCCGTGGTCGAGGCCGCGCAGCGGATCGAGGCCGACGCGCTCGCTCGCCACGAGTGACGCGACGCGCGCGGCGAGAGCCGGGTCGCCGGGTGCCGGATAGCGGACGTCGAACAGCGCCTGCGGGAAGCCGTAGAAATCGTGGATCGTCGCCGGCATGGCCGCCGCCGTGACGTGGGCGCCCCGGGTTTCCCAGTGGGCGGAGACGCACAGGATGGCGCGGGGCCTCGGCAAGCGCT
>JALYJS010000424.1 GCA_030799345.1 Pseudomonadota bacterium
AAATTGAACTCGCCCAGTTCCGCGCCCAGCGCATCGAGCGTTGCCTCCAGGGCCGGCGTCTCGTGATCGAGCGCGAACGCCTCGATCGCCTGCGACCCCTCGGGCGACAGGTGCTGCTGAAACCGCATCCAGGCGTCGAAGACCGCTCCCCAGCGTCGCGAGTACGGAGGCACGATGAAAGTCCTGCCCTGCAGGCAGGCCTCGCCGACGTCGCCGATCACGAGCCCGTGCAGCGCGGGGATCGCGAACTGCTTCAGGCCGATCGCCATGGATAGCACCTGCACCGCGGCCGCTTGCATCGCGGCCTCGCGCAGTTCCGACTGCACCGCGCGCCAGTCCGCATCGCGCAGCCGCTGGTGCCCGCGCGCGATCGCGTGCTTGGGCACGACGAGCCAGGGCCATTGGCGGAGCCGCGCCGAGCCCACGAGCAAGCGCAGGCCGACGCAGCAGACGGCAATCTGTTCCTCTTCCACGACCGGTACGAGCCATCCCGCGTAGGTGCCGCGTCGATCCGCGTGCGCGCGGTGGGCCCAGGCCGTCCCCTCGAAGCTCCGGCCGATCTGCGCGATCAGGCGCCGCGCGCCCTTCCCGGTAGTAATTCTCTCGGACTCGTTGAACTTGCGGAATCCGCCCTCGTTTGCCCGGCGGCAGCGCTCACGCAGCTCACGCAGGTCGTGGCGGGCGAGTCCGTGAGCGTGCCGGTCGGTGATGTCCTGGGCGGCCGGCGGTGGAGTAGGGCGGTCGGTCATCGTCCTGCCTCACTTGCCGGTAACGTTCCGCCACGCGGAACCCGGAGGACCCGCGAGTTAACTTTCGCCGCCGTGCCGCGCAAACGCTTCCTGCGCGGCCGGCGATAACTCGTCGCCATAAATTCGCCGCACAAGCGCAAGTCGCCGATCATGCCCGGTGAGGTCCGCCGGCAAGGACGACTCTACGATGGCGCGCGCCGTGTCGAACATGTCGGATGCCGCCCGCAATCTTTCTTCGGGCGTCATCGCCAGGTGACGCTCGGCAACGACCCGCGAGAAACGCGGCGGTGTGTCGTTCATATGTCAGCTGGTCCAATAGGTCCCATATGCCAAGATCTGTCGCACGCTTCAGGATACTACGTAGTGTCCCGAGCGGCACAGCGATCCAAGTTAGGGCGGCATAACAGCGAAATCATGCCATTTTTGCAAAGCATTGACTATACGTTAGTTACGTATAGTAAACTTCGTGCAGTGATGACCCGGAAGCGCAATCTGTACGCTGAACTGACCGAAGGTTTTGACGCGCTGGCCGATCGACGCGCAGGCAAGCGCACGCTGCGCACCCATGTTGTCAAGCTGAGGCCCGCGCCCAAGATAACCGCCCGGGAACTTGCACGCCTTCGCAAGCAGATGAACCTTTCGCGCGGTCTGTTCGCGGGATTCCTGCGCACCAACGTCCGCACGTTGGAGAACTGGGAGCAGGGGCGAGCCAGGCCAAACGCTCAGGCCGCCTTGCTCATTCGCCTCGTGCAGCGGTATCCGGACACCGTCCAACGGTTGGCGAAGATCTGATTTCCCCGGCTTACATGCAGTAAATCAGGCGGCGCGAATCTTTACGGTCTCGCTTTCGACGTGGGAGCCGGTACCGGCTCGCCCGCTTCCCGCAAAGCACGGATGTGAAGCTGAATTCCCTCCCGGATCAGCTTGCGAACCTCGCGCCGCGTCTCAGCAGCGGCGACGCAGCCAGGGAGATCCGGCACGTACGCGCCGTAACTGGACGGACCTTTCTCGACGACGACGAGGTATTCCACCGATGTTCTCCTGCTAACGCGTGAGGCCGGCACGCTTCTAAGTTAGCTCCGCTGCTTATGCCGCCACCTCCACATAATCGACGCGGCTGGAAGGCAACGGGATCGCCTGGCCGTCCTGCCGCATGCCTTCCATGTGAAACTCGATCGCCTCGCGGATGCGCTGTTCGACTTCCGCAACGGTTGCGCCCGTCGCGACGCATCCCGGCAGGTCCAGGACGTAAGCGGAGTAATTTTCGTTCGCCTGCTCGATCACGATGGCGTATCGCACGGCTGTCACCTCGGCTTCGCAGACTTGATGATTACAGCAATGGCATGCAGCTAACGCAGCATGGCAAGCTGATCCCTGAGGGCGCGCTCCTGCTGAACAGTGGTATCCAGGGCACCGGCCGCGCACTTGATCACTTCCGTCAATTGCGCTCCTGGCAATTTCGCTGGTTACCGGATCGCGATAGAAGCGATCGTGGCGATAGATGTCTCCCGATTCCATGGGACGACAGAAGCAATAGACGCTGTTGTGTCAGTGCCGTAAGGAATCCGCGGCGGCGATCCCTTCGTAATCCGCCGCCGCACTCAGAATGGCTTCACGATTAGGGTCGTCGTCCGGGATGGCCAGTACAAATGGAATGCGTTGATCATTGCCGCGGCCACCGTCCCAGATCTTGTCCCAGGGCCCGCGGTCCTCATGCGTCAAGTCGACCAGAGGCCGAGTCAACTCATCGCGGTATTGCTCCGCGAGGCCCTGCATCAGCCGCAGTTCGCGCTTCGTAAAGTGCCGATCGTCGAAAGGTACTTTCGGCTCAATTCTCAGTCGGTCGTAATCGAATACGGGCTCCGGCACGACGTCAACGGCGGCCGCCAGGTCGGGTTCAAAGGCATCCCATTCCTGAACGAGCTGAAATGGCACTGGTCCATGTTTCCAGGCCCGATATTCCAGGCCACAGACGCTACGCCCCGTCGCCCGGAAGTGGTGAAAGTCCAGGAGATAAAGGAGCTTGAACAGCTTGGTCTTGCCGCAGTGCCGAGTATTGCGGGCGAAGTAAACGATTGCGTGGACGAGTTTTTTGCGGTCGTGAGAAATCAGCATATCGAGCGTACGTTAGTCCTCCTGCAGATCGCTGGCAATTCCGATATCAGTGACATTGGTCGAGAAATGAGCCGGTCCTGATGCGCGGAGTCGGTGAGAACAACACGGGTCATTTGCCGAGCCTTGTACCAGCCCGCGGCGACCAACAGGTCGAGTTCGGCCTCGGGCCGAACCCTGACGCGCCAGGTCACAGCC
>JALYJS010000486.1 GCA_030799345.1 Pseudomonadota bacterium
GGTACGTTCAACTCAATGGCAATCGTGAAGATTAAGCATACCTCGGTATTGATTATAGTCGCCCCGCAAGGTGTGTCGATCCACCGGTGCATTAGTGGCCTTTAGTCATCAACGATCAAGTGCTGCTCCTGCGGATCATTGGCCGATCAGCTCGGCGTGCGGGGCGGGAGATTCCCGGCGGCGTTCGGCGATGAAAAACTGCTGCTCGGCGGCGATGTGATCCTCGCCGTCGAAGAAATCGGGATCGGTGGGCCCGATGCCTACGAACGGATTCGCCAGCGCATGATCGAGCTGCGGGCCGCGGGTGGTACGGTGCGGGTCACGTTGCTGCGAGGCGGTGAAACGCTCGAGCTAACTACCAGCGTCAAGCGCTGAAACAACGACGTACACCAGCAATGAAATTGATCATCCTCGGCGCGACCGGATCACTCGGAAGCCACGTCCTGAACCAGGCGCTCAACATGGGGCACGAGGTGAGTGTCCTCGTGCGCGATCCCGCCCGGCTGCCCGCGGATGTGCGGGAGCGAGTCACGGTCTACACGGGTGATTTGAACGTCGCACTGCCGACGAATGTTGTCAGCGGACACGACGCGCTCATCAATTGCGCGGGCCACGTTAAGGATGGCGAGCGGTTTGTCACCCTCCTCGACCGTGTCGTCACGGCGGCGGAATCCCTGCCTGCGGGCGAGCGGCCCGTTTGCTGGTTCCTCGCCGGGGTCGCATTGCTCGACATCGATGCATCCGGCCGCCGCGGCGTCGAGCTGCCGAAGGTCAAGTCCACCTACTGGCCGCACCGCGCCAACTTCGAGCGCCTCGAGCGCTCCACCATCGACTGGCGCTTGTTGTGCCCGGGACCCATGGTCGAACAACCGGCGCTCGGGTTGGACAGATTGCGTGTCACGCTCAATCGACTGCCAGTCGAAGTTCCGGCAGTTGCCCGTGCACTGCCCGGCCCGCTGGTTCTTCCGGTATTTGCCTCCCTGATTCCCCAGATGATCGTGCCTTACGCGGACGCGGCGGCGCTCATGCTCGCCAACCTCGATCGCGACAGTGCCATGGCGCGGCATCGCGTCGGCCTCGCGCTACCGCTGGGCATGCGAGGCAACAAGCCAGATCTCAGAACCTGAAGTGATTCAGTCCGATTGCGCGACGCGACGTTATATGCGTAGGCTTAGACCATGCGCGCACATTGGCTTGCCGCCGCCTTGATTGCCGTTGTCGCCTGCGGCACTACGCCCGTACCGAGCTCGAGTGCGAAACCCGTTCCGCCGGACCGGATTTATGCAACGGAGTTCACGAAGGCGCATGACGGGTCCGCGTTCCTGGTCGTGACGCGCGACAGTGGCTTGAAGGGCAAGGCGTGCACCGTGCGTTTCTACGTCGACGGCACACACGTGGCGGACCTGCGCACCAGTGAGCAAGTCAGGCTGTTTGTTGAGGAAGGGGAGCACCTCGTCGGCGTCAGCGCCCAGGGCTGCCTGGGTGGATCAGATCAGATGTCCATTGTTGCGACGCAAGCCAAGCCAACATTGCTCCACATTCAAGCGGGACACGGCGAAGGTTTGAAGATCCAGCCCAGCGCGTTTTGAACTGCGGCTACCAGGCCTTCGCGGGGCGCGTTGTCGGTCCGTCACAACTCATGATAGACACGCCTCACTTCGTAGATCCCGTGGACACGCTCCAATCGACGGACAATGAAGTGCCCCTTGGCCATACGTTGAAAGTGGTCCATGAACAGGGTGTTGATTACCGCGCCACCGACAGCGCCCAGAATTGGAACAGCTTGGGCGGCCACCTTTTCGGATACGGTGATTGAAAAGCGCGATGCAACCGCGACTATCAAGCTGACGATGGCCGGTGCACCCTTTTCGATAATCCCCTTCTCGGCGATGTGTCGTAAAGCATCCGAGACTGCCTTTGCCATCGCGGCACGCGTGGCAAAGTAGCCTGTCTCAGCAGCGTCGTCCTTTTGAGATACCCCACCAAGGGCGAGCACTTGAATGCACTCCAGTTTGGACTCCGTTGTCCAGATATCTTCGCCTTCGCTGCGAGCAATGTCCGCGATTGAGCGCAGCATGATTGTGGTCGACACCGGCAACTCAATCACAAGGGCCGGCAAGCCAAAGGCGCCTCCTGCCGCGCCAGTCGTACCCACGGCGACTTTGTGCCACCAGTCCGCTGGCGCTCGGGTCGAATTGCTGTCGATCGTGCGAGCCGCCACGTCAAACGCTGCTTCAATCGATTTTCGGGTCGCGTCGACCAGCCTGGGCTTCCACTTCTTCGGAAGGAACTGGAACCCGTTCTCGATTGGTGCTCCGAAGACATGGCTGATCTTCGCGGCCAAGCCAGGATTCTCGAGAAAACCCTTCGCGAGGCGCAGATCCTGTATTTCCGGCGACGATATGCTCATGCGAGTCTGATGGGGGCTAACTACAAAAGCCTACCCAAACGGCCCACAGTTTTTAGCGGGCGCATATAGGGTATAGGCGTAAGCAACCTCTGACAGTCGCGCCCCGCGGCTAAGCAGTTCCGTAGGGCATCACCTAGCGGAGCTTGGCAAATGCCGCGCGCAGCTCCGATACGAAGAGCGCCGGTTCTTCCCACGCCGCGAAGTGCCCGCCGCGCTCGGCCGTGTTGAAGTACGCCAGGTCGGGGTAGACCGTCTCAACCCAGCTGCGCGGCGCCGCGAAAATCTCGCCCGGGAACGTCGTGAAAGCGACCGGGACCGCGACCGGCGGCGGCGCCTTGCCGGCGGCGCGTGCTCCGGCCCGTCCGGTTTCCCAGTACCAGCGTGCGGCCGAAGCGCCTGTGCCTGTCAGCCAGTACAGCGTGATGTTGTCGAGAAGGTGGTCCCGAGTGAGATTGCCCGCAGGCTGTCCGCCTTCGAATGCGCGGGACATCTTGTAATAGCTGTCCGTGTCGTGGTCGAGCATCCAGGCCGCCAGGCCGACGGGTGAATCCAGCAGGGGGTAGCCTATCGTCTGCGGCCGGGTCACCTGCTCCTGAAAATAGCCGAAGCCGTCCGACGTGAACGTCGCGAGCGCGGCATGTGCCGCGCGTTCCTGCTCGGAGTTCTTCGGCAGCTTGTCGACGATGAACGGTGCGCCCGCAAGCAGGCTGAGGTGGATGCCGGCGAGCCCCTTGGGCGCCTGGCGGC
>JALYJS010000514.1 GCA_030799345.1 Pseudomonadota bacterium
GCCGCCAGCAGGTTCTCGCGGCGCGCATCGAGGAGGGCGTCATCCGTTACCGTGCCGGGCGTGACGATGCGCACGACTTCGCGGTCGACGGGCCCTTTGGTCTTGCCGACTTCGCCGACCTGCTCGCAGATCGCAACCGGCTCGCCGAGTTTCACCAGCTTCGAGAGGTAGCTGTCGAGGCGATCCACCGGAATGCCGGCCATCGGAATGGCGGCGCCTGCGGATTCGCCGCGCTGGGTCAGCGCGATGTCGAGGAGTTTCGAGCCGCGGCGCGCATCGTCGTAGAACAGTTCGTAAAAATCGCCCATCCGGTAGAGCAGCAACATGGCCGAATGCTCGGCCTTGAGGCGCAGGTACTGCTGCATCATGGGCGTATGGGCATCATTGCCGCCGAACAGCGACTGGGTCGGCGACGGGAGTTTGGGCGCGCTCATTTCAGGCATTATGATTGCATTCGCAAAGGACGACACATGAGCATTAGTTATCAGGTCGAGCAGGGCGTCGCGACGATCACCATCGACCGCCCGGATAAAAAGAACGCGATTACCGCCGCCATGTACGAGGCGCTGGTCGCCAACCTCCGGCAGGCCGCGGACGATCGCGCGGTGCGTGCAGTCGTTATCACCGGCGCCGGAACCGCGTTTACCGCCGGCAATGACCTCAAGGATTTCGGCAATCCGCGATTCGCGCAGCCGGATTCCCCGGTGCTGAGTTTCATGCAGGCGCTTGCCGCCTACGACAAGCCGGTCATCGCCGCGGTCAATGGGCTCGCGGTCGGCATCGGCGTGACGATGCTGCTGCACTGCGATCTGGTCTATGTCTCGGAAACTGCGACCTTCTCGATGCCCTTCGTTAATCTGGGCCTTGTGCCGGAGTTCGGCTCAACACTGCTCCTTGCCGCGGTCGCCGGTCGTGTACGCGCCGCGGAGAAGCTTCTGCTCGGACGGCCGTTTCTTGCTGCGGAAGCCGTCGTCATGGGCATCGCGAATGCCGTGCTGCCGGCGGCGGAGCTGCTTGCGCACGCGCAGACGGTCGCGCGCGGCTTCAATGCCTTGCCGCCGGGCGCTGTTCGGGATACGAAACGGCTGTTGCGGGAGGCCTTTGGTCCTGCCGTGAAGGACGCGATCCTGCGCGAGGCCGCGTGTTTCGGGCCGCGGCTGGCAGGCGACGAGGCGCGGGAGGCGATTGCCGCGATCCTGGAGAAGCGGCCACCCGATTTCTCGAAGTTCGGCTGAGTCGTGGCTGGGCCTGCCGACGGCACGCTGGCGCGGCTCACGGGGCGCGTTGCGAAAAAGTTGTACCGCGAGGGTCAGCTGATCGTGACCGCCGAGTCCTGCACCGGCGGGTTCCTCGCCAAGACCCTGACCGACCGGCCCGGAAGCTCTGACTACTATGACCGCGGCTGGGTCACCTACTCGAACAATGCAAAGCTCACGCAACTCGGCGTGCGGCTGTCCGATATAGAACGCCACGGGGCGGTCAGTCGGACAGTTGCCCTCGCGATGGTCCGGGGAGCCTTGCGGCATTCGCAGTCCCGGGTTGGGATCGCGGTGACCGGGGTTGCGGGGCCGACCGGCGGCACGCCGCGCAATCCCGTCGGCACGGTCTGGATTGCCTGGGGGTTCCGCCGTCAGGGGCATACGCGGCTGATCGCGCGCCGGTTCCTGTTCCCGGGCGGGCGCGACGCCGTGCGCCGAAGGACCGTGGCTGAAGCACTGAAGGGCCTCCTCGACCCGTGACCGTCGTCGGTGATCGCTCCTCAAGGCTCTTTTTCGCGCTCTGGCCCAGTGAAGATCAGCGTGCGGCCCTTGTTGCTTTGACCGGCCCCACTATCGCCGCGATTGCCGGCAAGCCCGTCCAGCCCGCCAATCTGCACGTCACGGCCGCATTTCTCGGCGTGGTGCCGGGTCACGGTGTCGCTGACCTGGTCGCCGTCGGTGGCCGGGTCGAACACCCCGCGGTTGAATTGGCCTTCCAGCGTCTCGAATACTGGCCCAAGCCCCGCGTCGTGGTCGCGGTGACGGCGCGCGTGCCGCCGGCGGGGCGGCAGATCGTCGACTGGCTCTGGACTGAGCTCGAAGCGCTGGGCTATGAGCGGGAGCAACGGCCCTGGCACCCGCACCTGACCCTGGTCCGGCATGCGCGGCTGGCGCCGGCGCCGAACTTCGGGCCGCCGCTGCCGGTCGGAGCCGCAAACGGGGCGGCAACGGGCTGGCAGCTTGCGCTGGTCGAGTCCTCGACGCATCCCGAGGGCGTGCGCTATCGGCCGCTCGCCACGTGGCCGCTTAAAGGGGACGCAACCCTTTAGCTGGTCTGAACGACCGCCCAACTGAGAGAGTCGCTAAAGGGTTGCGTCCCCTTTAAGCGCTTTCAAAGGGGTCCGTCCCCTCTAAAAGGGGTGCGTCCCCTTTGCATGGGTCGCG
>JALYJS010000012.1 GCA_030799345.1 Pseudomonadota bacterium
AGGGCCTGTCCGAGTCGGCGCGCAACGTCAGGCAGGTCAGCCGGTTTCTCGACGAACTGATGGCGAATGCGACCAAGGACGAGATCGACCGCGGTCTCGAGTTGCCAAGCGGACGCTCCGGCAACCATGGCAAGAAGCCGCCGAGCGGCCGCCTGTACTTCCAGACGCGCCGGCTCGCCGCCGGACTGCCGGACACGCTGCCCGGCCAGGGCGTCGACAATGCGCTGCTCGGATACACGCTGGCGCTGCAGATGGAATTGCCCGACACACGCGTTACGCTGGTGTCGAAGGACATCAACCTGCGCATCAAAGCGGCAATTCTCGGGGTCCATGCGGAGGATTATTTCAACGACCGCACGATCGAGGACGCCGACCTGCTGTTCAAGGGCGTCACCGCGCTGCCCGCCGATTTCTGGGAAACGCACGGCGACAATATCGAGTCCTGGCAGGATCAGGCGCGCACGTTCTATCGCGTGCGCGGGCCGCTGGTGCGGGAATGGCATCCGAACCAGTTCCTGTACGGCGCGGATACGGATGAATTCGAGGCGATCGTGCGCTCCATCGCGGACGACGTCGCCACGCTCGAAGTCACGCAGGATTTCCGCGGCGAGCGCCACGCAATATGGGGTATCACGGCACGCAACCGCGAGCAGAACCTCGCGCTCAACCTGCTGCTCGATCCGGAAATCGATTTCGTCACGATCCTCGGGCCCGCGGGCACCGGCAAGACGCTGCTGACTCTTGCCGCCGGGCTGGTGCAGACGCTGGAGACCAACCGCTTCAGCGAGATCATCATGACGCGCGTGACCATCCCGCTCGGCGAGGACATCGGCTTTCTCCCCGGCACCGAAGAGGAAAAGATGGAACCCTGGATGGGTGCGCTGATGGACAATCTCGAAGTGCTGACCCAGGGGCAGGAAGGCGGCAGCTGGGGTCGCGCGGCCACGCAGGACCTGCTGCGCCACCGGATCAAGATCCGTTCGCTCAATTTCATGCGCGGCCGTACGTTCCTGAACCGCTATCTGATCCTCGACGAGGCACAGAACCTGACGTCCAAGCAGATGAAGGCGCTGGTCACGCGTGCGGGTCCGGGCACCAAGCTCGTCTGCCTCGGCAACATTGCGCAGATCGACACGCCCTATCTGACCGAGACCACTTCCGGGCTGACCTATGTCGTCAACCGCTTCCGCGGCTGGCAGCATGCCGGCCACGTGACGCTCGTTCGCGGCGAGCGTTCGCGCCTCGCCGACTTCGCTTCCGAGGCCCTTTGACGGCAGACCCGGCGAACGATGCCCGGAAGGCGCGGTCGAAACCGCACTACCCGCCCGGGATTCCTGAAATGCGCGCGATCGCCTTCTTCCTGTCGCTGCTGACCGGCTTCGGCGGCTGGCCCGCCGCGGCGCAGTCGCCCGGCAGCGACCTGCCGGACATCGGCACGCCCGCAAGCACCACGCTGTCGCTGATCGATGAATACAAGATCGGACTCATGATCGTGCGCAGCCTGCGCGATTCGGGTCAGATCGTCGACGACCCCGAGGTCACCGAGTACCTGCAGTCACTCGGCATGCGCCTCGCAAGCCACGCGCATGAAGGGGCGCATCGTTTCACGTTCTTCGCGATCAAGGACACCGGCATCAATGCATTCGCGCTGCCGGGCGGTTTCATCGGCGTCAACGCCGGCCTCATCAAGGCGACGCGCAACGAAAGCGAACTGTCGGGTGTGCTCGCACACGAGATCGAACACGTGACGCAGCGCCATATCGCCCGGTCAATCCAGAGTGCCGGCCGCGCCAACATGGCCTCGATGGCGGCGATGCTCGCGGCGATCCTGATCGGCGCCACCACCGGCATGCCGAGCGATGCCGTGCTCGGAACGGTGACCGCGGCGCAGGGCCTGGCCGCGCAGCAGCAGATCAACTTCACCCGTGCCAATGAAAGTGAAGCCGACCGCGTCGGCGTCGGCATCCTGGCCTCGTCGGGATTCGACCCGGTCGCGATGGGGGATTTCTTCTGGACCATGCAGCAGAAGTCGGGCAGCGCCGGCAGCAATATCCCGCCGCTGCTCCGAACCCACCCGGTCAGCTCGGAGCGCATTGCCGAGACCCGCGACCGTGCGCAGCAGCTTGAACGGCCGCGGGCGGCGGACAGCACCAGCTACGCGCTGATCCGGGAACGCCTCAATGTCCAGACCCTGCCGCCAGAAACCGCTTTCCGCAGCCTGTATTACAGCGCGCAGGGGGCCGACCTGCCGTCGACGGAAGCCGAACAGTACGGCCGCGCGCTGGCGCTGATGCGCGCCGGCGCGGCAAAGGAAGCGGTTCCCGCGCTGCGCACCCTGCTCGAACGCCGCCCCGACCTCACGCTCTACCATACGACGTTGGGCGAGGCGCAGCTCGCCGCCGGGGACGTCAATGGAGCGCGCACCACGCTGGGTGACGCGATGAAGCTGTTTCCGCGCAGCATCCCGGTGACGATGCGATACGCGGAGGTACTGATGCGGGACGGCAATGCGCGACGGGCACACGTCCTGCTGCTCGATCTGTTCAACAATGTGCCGCCGACCGCTGAGCAGGCGAGGTTCACCGCACTGGCGGCTAATGCCGCGGGCGACGTGGCCGATTCCTACTACTACATGTCCGAATATCACGTGATCAGCGGCGACCTGATGCTCGCGATCGGCCAGCTGCGCCTGGCCCAGGCGGTCCCGGGGCTCAACGCGGTGCAGCGAGAGCGCTTCGACGCGCGCATCCGTGAACTCGAGGAATACCTGCCGAAGGGCAAGCGCGCACGCGAACTTGCCGAGCCCACGAATCCGCAGCCGGACGGCAGCCGCACCGGCTAGAATTGCGCCTTCGTCCGGCCCCCAAGGATCCGAAGATGACTGCCTCGTTCCGCGCCTGCCTCGGCACGGCCCTGCTGATTGCCGTTGGCGGCTGCGCTACCACTGGCGCCCCGACGCCGGGCGACCCGCTCGAGCGATTGAACCGGGGCACCTACCGTTTCAACGACGCGGTTGACCGTGCGGTGCTGAAGCCGGTCGCGAAGCGCTATCAGCGGCACGTGCCGCAGATCATCCGCACCGGCATCGGCAACGTGCTCACGCATCTGGCATTCCCGACGACCATCGTCAACGATCTGCTGCAACTGAAGCTGAAAGACACGGCCGTGGACCTTGGCCGGTTCGTGCTCAATTCGACGCTCGGACTCGGCGGGCTGCTGGATCCGGCGTCGCACGTGGGCCTGGCCCGCAATGACGAGGATTTCGGGCAGACGCTCGGCCGCTGGGGAGTGCCATCGGGCCCTTATCTCGTGTTGCCGCTACTGGGGCCCTCGACGCTGCGCGATGCGCCGGCAATGGCGGTGGACGGGCAGACGGATCTGCGCGCACAGCTCGACCTCAAGACGGAAGAACGCGTGGCGATCGCCGTGCTGTCAGTGGTGGACGGCCGCGCGTCGCTGCTGTCGCTCGACCAGTCGATCCAGGCAGCATTCGATCCGTATGCGTTCGTGCGCAACGCCTGGCTGCAGCGGCGCGAATACAAGGTCAGGGATGGCGACGTACCGGACGAAGAGCCGCCGCTGGACGAGGAGTTCGACGAACCGGCGGACGCCGGTAATCAGCCGGCTGAAGCCGAAGCGTCCAGCAACTCCGACACATCACTGATACCGGCCAGTGCCAAAACGCCGGACGGCAGATTGCTGTAGCTGACCACCCGCCCCGCCTCGCGCGCGGCAACGGCCCATTCCAGCAGCAGCGCAAGTCCTGCGCTGTCGACCCGGCCGACCCCCGCAAGATCGACATCGACCCGCGGCTGAACGCGAAACGCAGCATCGCCTTCCTCGAGTACGCCAGCGGCGTTTTCGAACACGAGATCGCCCGCCAGTTCGAAGCGGCCGTCGCCACGATCCATCAGCGCCTTGGCCCGGGTCATGGCGTTTTCAGTTCCTGGCCGAAGCCGGCTTTTTCAGGTTCTCGCTCTCGAGCCGCTCGATCACCGCGGCCAGGCCGTTCTTGCTGATCTCGGCGCCGACATCGTTGCGGAAATTGCGCACGTACGAGATGCCCTCGATCGACACGTCCCAGGCCTTCCAGCCTGCGGGCGTGGCACGCAGCGTGTAATTCACGGGGACGCGCGTGCCGTCATTGCGCTTGACCTCGGTCCGGACCGTCGCGTTGCCGGTCGACAGATCGCCGCGGAACGGCAACACGACCATGCGGTCGGCGGTGAACTCGGCGAGCGCCGATCCGTAATTGCGCAGCAGCGCCTGGTAGAACGCCTTGATGAAGCGCTGGCGGTCTTCGGGCGTCGCGCGGGTCCAGTGCACGCCGAGCACGCGACGCGCGGACTCGTCGGTATCGAATGCCGGCAGCAGGATCTCCTCGACCAGTTTCTCGACCCGTTTCGGGTCCTTGCGTGCCGCTTCGCGATCGGCGTCGAGCGCCGCGAGCATCTTGTTCGCGCTGGTCTCGATCAGTTCCTGCGGCGTCGGTCCCGGTACGGCATCGGCGGCAAGCGCGGCGCTTCCAGCGAACAACGCCAGAAGGCAGCAAAGTCGGGATGCGGCGTGTCGGATCATGGTGCGGGTTACTCCGTGGAATCGGCTTCGGGTGTTTCAGCCGCCTTCGAGAACAGGAACTTGCTGATCAGGTTCTCGAGCACGATAGCGGACTGCGTGAACTCTATTTGAGCGCCGTCCGTCAGAAAGGTTTCCGACCCTCCCGGACCGATGCCGACGTACTGCCCGCCGAGCAGTCCGGCGGTCAGTATGCCCGCGTCGCTGTCTTCCGGTATGCGGTCGTAGCTGTTGTCGATCCGCAGTGTGACGCGGGCCCGGTACTCGGTGAAATCGTAGGCGATTGATTCGACGCGGCCGATCGTGACGCCCGACATCGACACCGGTGCCCCCGGCTTCAGCCCGCCCACCTGGTCGAATGCAGCGGTGACGCGATAGCTGGCGTCGCCGAATCCGAATTCGCGGCTCGTGATCTGCGTGACCAGGAAAAACAGCGCCGCGAATCCGAGCAGCACGAACAGCCCGGTTCCCAGCAGGATGGCGCGCGATTGGCGCATGACAAGAACTCCTTAACGCATTACCGCGGTCAGAATGTAGTCGAGCAGCAGCACGACCACGGAGGAAATCACGACGGTCCGGGTCGTCGCGCGGCCGACGCCCTCGGCGGTCGGCATCGAATGATAGCCTTCATGCACGGCGATCAGGCTGCAGGCGACGCCGAACACGACGCTCTTGATCACGCCTTCCATCACGTCGGCGGTCTCGACTGCGCTGCGCATCTGCGACCAGAACTGGCCGGAATCGACGCCCATCAGCTGCACGCCGACGAGCTGCGCGCCATAAAGGCCGATCATGCTGAAGATCGCGGCCAGCAACGGCATTGCGATCACGCCGCCGAGGAAGCGTGGCATCACGACCCGACGCACCGGATCGACCGCCATCATCTCCATCGCCGCAATCTGGTCGGTTGCCCGCATCAGGCCGAGCTCGGAGGCGAGTGCGGTGCCGGCTCGCCCGGCAAAGAGAAGCGCAGTCACCACCGGTCCGAGCTCCTTGAGCAGGCCGAGCGCAACCGCCGTGCCGAGCGATTCCTCGGACCCAAAGCGCTCGAGCAGGTCGAAACCCTGCAACCCGAGGACCATGCCGACGAACAGGCCCGAGAGCATGATGATCACGAGCGACAGCGTGCCCGCGTTGTGAACCTGGTCGATGACCAGCCGGAACCGCAGCAGCGCACGCGGGGTCTCGACGAACAGGCGCGCCGCGAACAGCGCGTACCCGCCAAGGGCAATGAGCGCGCCCTGCAGACTCTGCGACAGCTCCCGGGCAATGGCCGGCAGCATCAGCGTGTCCGTCGCAATTGCTGGTCGTAATCGGGCGCCGGGTAATGAAACGGGACCGGACCGTCGGGCAGGCCGTGCATGAACTGGCGCACATCCTCGCGTTCGCTGTCCGCGAGCGCCGCCGGCGGTCCGGAAGCGACCACCTTTCCGCCCGACAACAGGTAAAGGTGGTCCGCGACGGCCGAGACTTCGCGCACGTCGTGCGACACGATGATGCTGGTGAGGCCGAGCGTGTCGTTCAGGCGGCGGATCAGGCGCAGGACCACGCCCATCGAAATCGGATCCAGCCCGACGAATGGTTCATCGTAAATCAGCAGTTCCGGGTCCATGACGATCGCGCGCGCGATGGCGACGCGCCGCGACATGCCCCCGGAAAGCTCCGCCGGCATCAGCTGCGCGGCGCCGCGCAGGCCAACAGCCTGCAGCTTGGTGAGCACGACATGGCGCAGCAGCCGCTCCGGCAGCCGCGTGTGCTCGCGCAGCGGAAAGGCGACGTTGTCATAGACGCTGAGATCGGTCAGCAGGGCGCCGTTCTGGAACAGCATGCCCATGCGCCGGCGCATGGCATAGATTTCCCTGCGGCTGTGCTTGCTGACGTCCTTGCCGTCGACCTCCACCAGTCCGCGATCGGCGAAGAGCTGACCCGTGATCAGGCGCAGCAGCGTCGTCTTGCCGGTGCCGCTCGGCCCCATCACCGCCGTCACCGCACCACGCGCGATGTCAATGTCCACGCCGTCGAATATCGGGCGGCCGCCAATAGCGTAATGCAGGCCGCGCACGCGCGCGATCGCGTCTGCGGTCACGTCGCCGGTGTCGCGACGCAAGGGAGTGGTCACGCGGGGAAACTGCTGGCGGGCTTCAGGCCGCCGCCTGTTCCATCGCGGGCTCGTAACTGCCGTCACGCGCCTTGCCATTCAGCCGGGCACGCTTGAGGAACACGCGCTGTGCGGCCGCGACGTTCGCCGACTTGCCCTGCCAGGCGTCAAGCGTGCTCTGCTGCAGCGCGCGGCCATAGCTGAACGAGAGCTGCCAGGGCAGCCCGCCCGTGCGATTCATCAGAGACAGGTGCAGCGTAGCGTCCGCCTCGCTCTGCCCGCCCGACAGGAACGCGATTCCGGGCACCGCCGACGGGACGCGACGCTTCAGGCAGCGCACCGTCGCCTCGGCTACCTGCTCCGCCTGCGCCTGCGCCGGGCACTTCTTGCCGGCGATCACCATGTTCGGTTTCAGCACCATGCCTTCCAGCCGCACGCGATGGCGGAACAACGCATCGAACACGGCTTCCAGCGTCGCATCGGTGACTTCCTCGCAGCGTTCGAGGGTGTGGTCGCCGTCCATCAGGACTTCGGGTTCGACGATGGGCACGATCGAGGCTTCCTGGCAGAGCGCGGCATAACGCGCGAGCGCATGCGCATTCGCTTCGAGCGCGAACGGCGTCGGAATACCGGCGCCGACGTCGATGACTGCCCGCCACTTCGCGAATCGCGCACCGAGCCCGTAGTACTCGGCGAGGCGCTCACGCAGCCCGTCGAGACCCTCGGTGACGGTTTCGCCCGGAAAGCCGGGCAGCGGCTTCGCGCCCGCATCGACCTTGATGCCGGGCAGGATGCCGAGCGAGGCCAGCAGCGCCGGAAACGGCTGACCGCCCGCCGTCTGCTGCCGCAATGTTTCGTCATACAGGATCACGCCCGAAATGTGCTGTTCCGAACCCGGCGCGGTGAACAGGAGTTCGCGATACGCCCGGCGGGATTCGGCCGTGGACTCGAGGCGGATCTTGTCGAAACGCTTCTTGATGGTCCCGGTCGATTCATCCGCTGCCAGGATGCCCTTGCCGGGCGCAACCATCGCCGCTGCATTCGTATCGAGCTCGTTCGTATCCATGAAACCGGGTCCTCCGTGGGGGGCGCAGAGAATACCAGAGCCCTGCCACCCACTACCTTTAAGACCGTAATAGTACTAAAATTGTACTGTATGCTTCCAGCCGTCCAGGGGACCCCGATATGCTGCGAATCAGCCGCCTGACCGATTACGCGACCCTGATCCTCGCCAGTCTCGGCGACGGCGGTCTTGCGAGCGCCGCGGATATCGCCAGCCGCACGCGAATCGGATTGCCAACCGTCAGCAAGCTGCTCAAGGAACTTCAGCACGCCGGTCTGGTGCGCTCCATGCGCGGTGCGCATGGCGGCTACCAGCTGGCGCGGGCAACGGCCGACATCAGCGCTGCCGACATCATCGATGCAGTGGAAGGCCCCGTCGCCTTGACCGAATGCTCGAACGGGAGTGGACACTGCGGCATCGAGTCGACCTGCCTCGTCGGCCACGGCTGGCAGCGCATCAGCCTGGCGATCCGCCGCTCGCTCACGGCCGTGAGCCTCGACGAACTGCTGCGTCGGGACGAGCCGGCCGCGGCACTCGTCTATGCCGAACGCACGCCGCCGGGCTCGCGCCCGCCGCTGCGCGGCTGAGGGAGGGCGAGACGTGTCTTCCCGCCCGACAGACCTGGAGTCGCTGGTCGCCCGGAAGTATCCGCACGGATTCGTCACGGATATCGCGAGCGACACGGTGGCCCCGGGCCTGGACGAGGACGTTATCCGGATGATCTCCGCCAAGAAGGGCGAGCCCGCTTTCATGCTCGACTGGCGGCTCAAGGCCTTCCGCCGCTGGCTGCGTATGACGGAACCGGCCTGGGCACAGGTCCACTATCCGCCGATCGATTTCCAGGCGATCTCGTACTACTCCGCGCCAAAGCAGAATGCGGACGGGCCGAAGTCGCTCGCCGACGTGGACCCGAAGCTGCTCGAGACCTACGACAAGCTCGGCATTCCGCTGCATGAGCGCGCGCGGCTCGCGGGCGTCGCGGTGGATGCGGTGTTCGACAGCGTCTCGGTCGCGACCACCTTCAAGGAGCGGCTCGCCGAAGCAGGCGTCATCTTCTGCCCATTCTCGGAAGCCGTGCAGAAGCATCCGGCGTTGGTCGAGCGCTACCTGGGTACTGTCGTACCGATCGGCGACAACTTCTACGCGGCGCTCAACTCCGCGGTATTCACCGACGGGTCGTTCGTCTTCGTTCCGAAGGGCGTGCGCTGCCCGATGGAACTGTCCACTTATTTCCGCATCAATGCCTCGAATACCGGGCAGTTTGAGCGCACGCTGATCATCGCGGAGGAAGGCTCGCACGTCAGCTATCTCGAAGGCTGCACCGCGCCGATGCGCGACGAGAACCAGCTGCATGCGGCGGTGGTCGAGCTCGTTGCACTGGACGATGCCGAGATCAAGTACGCCACGGTGCAGAACTGGTATCCGGGCGACGAGAATGGCGTCGGCGGCATCTACAATTTCGTCACCAAGCGCGGTGACTGCCGCGGCCGCAACTCGAAGATCTCATGGACCCAGGTCGAGACCGGGTCGGCCATTACCTGGAAGTACCCGAGCTGCATCCTGCGGGGCGACGGCTCGGTCGGCGAATTTCGTTCGGTGGCGCTCGCGAATCACCGGCAACAGGCTGACACCGGCACCAAGATGATCCACATGGGGCGCAATACGCGCTCGACCATCATCTCGAAGGGCATATCGGCGGGCCACGGCCAGAATGCCTATCGGGGCCTGGTCAAGGTGCTGCCGGGCGCCGACGGCGCACGCAACTACACGCAGTGCGATTCGCTGCTGATGGGCGACCGCTGCGGTGCGCATACCTTCCCGTACATCGAGGTCGCCAACCCGACGGCCGTCATCGAGCACGAGGCGACGACGTCGAAAATTTCGGATGACCAGCTGTTCTATTGCCTGCAGCGCGGCATCGCTGCGGAGGATGCGGTCAACATGATCGTCAATGGTTTCTGCCGCCAGGTATTCCGCGAACTGCCGATGGAATTCGCGGTCGAGGCGCAGAACCTGCTGGCCGTCAGCCTGGAAGGAGCGGTGGGATGAGCGGCGAAGGGCAAATGATCCTCGACGTGCGCGACCTGAAGGTGCGTGCCGGCGAACGGCTGATACTCGACGGCCTCTCCCTGGCGGTGCGCGCCGGAGAGGTTCACGCGATCATGGGACCGAATGGTTCGGGCAAGAGCACGCTGACGGGTGTGCTGGCCGGCCGGCCCGGACTCGAGGTGCTGTCGGGCAGTGCCACCTATCTCGGCCACGACCTGCTCGCAATGCCGCCCGAAATGCGTGCCCGCGAGGGCCTGTTCCTCGCATTCCAGTATCCGGTCGAGATCCCGGGTGTCAACAACGTCTACTTGATGAAAGCCTCGCTGAACGCGCTGCGCAAGCACCGTGGCGAGCCCGAACTCGATGCATTCGAATTCCTGAACCTGGTACGCGCACGCCTGGCCGCGATGCGCATGGACGAGAGCCTGCTCAACCGCGGAGTGAACGAGGGCTTTTCCGGCGGCGAGAAGAAGCGCAACGAGATTCTGCAGATGAGCCTGCTCGAGCCGACGCTGGCGCTGCTGGATGAGACGGACTCCGGTCTCGATATCGACGCGCTCAAGCTGGTCGCTGAAGGTGTCAATGCCCTTCGTTCGCCCGCACGCGCGATCGTGCTTGTGACCCACTACCAGCGCCTGCTTGACCATGTCGTTCCCGACCGGGTGCACGTGCTGGCCGGCGGTCGCATCGTCAGGAGCGGCGGCCGCGAGCTTGCGCTCGAACTGGAGCGCCGCGGCTACGACTGGATCCAGGACGGGACGGCCGCGGCGTGAACACGGGATCCGCCATCGACCGCATTGCAGCGAGCCACGCGGGACTTGCGCCGCAGCTTCCCGGCGGCCCGGAATGGGAGCACCGGCGCGGCCGCGCGCTCGAAACGCTGGTCGCGCGCGGGCTGCCGGACCGTCGCGACGAAAACTGGAAGTATCTCGACCATGCGCGGCTCGCCGGGTACGACTTTGGCGTCGTCGCGCGCACGGCGGTGGATCCGACCGCGCTCGCCGGCTCACGGCTGCCACTCGACGGAGCCTGCCGCCTGGTGATCGTCGACGGTCGCTTCGAACCGGCACTGTCCGGCGGCGAACCGCTGGCCGGCGTCACGCACGACGACATCGGTGCCCTGCTCGGCCGCGAGCCCGCGGCCGCGCACGACTTGCTGCGATTGCCGTCCGACGATGCCGACGACCGCTTCGCGGTCATGGCCGAGGCGTTCACCGAAGGCGGCGTCGCGATCCGGGTCGCCGCAGGACGCACACCGCGCCGTCCGCTGCACCTGTTACACGTGGCGTCGGCAATGTGTCCGGCCGCTCATCATGCGCGCCTCGTCATCGAGGTTGGCGCCGGCGCAAAGCTGGTGCTGGTCGAGGAATTCCTGTCGCTGGGCGACGCCGCCGTGTTCGCCAATCTCGCGGCCGAGCTCGCAATCGGCGCATCCGCGGACGTGGAGCATCTACGCCTGCATCGGCAGAATGCGGCGACGGTGCAGGTCGAAACCTGGAACGCGCGTCTGGACGCCGGCAGCAATTATCGCCAGCACCTGGTCGCGCTGGGCGGTGGCATGGTCCGGTCGAACTTCCGGCTTGCGCTCGCGGGCGAAGCTGCCGCATGCCGGCTGGCGGGCCTGTTCATGGCGGACGGCAAACGCCAGGTGGACATCCATACGCAAGTCGAGCATTGCGCAGCGCGAACGCGCACCGAACAGGATTTCCGCGGTATTGCGACGGGTCGGGGCCGCGGCTCGATGAATGGCCGCATCGTCATGCGCCCGGCCGCGCGCGGCGCGGATGCCAACCAGTCCATCCGCAACCTGCTGTTATCGCCCCTGGCCGAGATCAACGCGCGACCCCAGCTGGAGATCCACGTCGACGACGTCCGCTGCCGTCATGGCGCGACGACCGGCACGCTCGATCCGGTCCAGCTTTTTTACCTGCGCTCGCGCGGTCTCGACGAGGCAACGGCGCGGAACCTGCTGACCTTCGCGTTCTGCCAGGACCTCCTCGCCGGCATGCCGCTGCCGGTCGTGCGGGATTTCGTGGCAACCCGGATCGCGGACATCCTGCCCGACGTTGAACTGATGCGGGAGCAAGCGTGATGTCGGCCGTTGCCGGCCGGCAGGCAGCCTGGGACACCGGCCGGCTTCGCGCCGATTTTCCGGTGCTCGCGCGCCGGATCAACGGTCACCCGCTCGTCTACCTCGACAACGCGGCCTCGTCGCAGCAGCCGGCGAGCGTCATCGACGCGGTCGCGGACTATGGGAGCTCGCACCATGCCAACGTGCATCGCGGCGTCCATACGCTCTCGCAGGAGGCGACCGCGCTATACGAAGGCGCGCGCGAGCGCGTGCGGTCATTCATCGGCGCCCGCTCGCCGACGGAAATCGTCTTCGTGCGCGGCACCACGGAAGCCATCAATCTGGTCGCCCAGTCGCAGGCGCGGCCGCGGCTCCTGCCCGGAGACGAGATACTCGTGACCTGGCTGGAGCATCATTCGAACATCGTGCCCTGGCAGATAGTGGCAGCGCAGACCGGCGCGGTGCTGCGCGCCGTCCCGATCGACGGTCGTGGCGTGGTGGATGCCGACGGCTATCGCAGCATGCTCGGGCCCCGCACGCGCGTCGTCGCACTCGCGCATGTTTCCAATGCGCTCGGTACCGTGCTGCCGATCGCCGGCATGATCGCAGCCGCGCGCGAACGCGGCATCACGACGGTCGTCGACGGCGCGCAGGCCGTGCCTCACCTGGCCGTGGATGTGCAGGCGCTGGACTGCGATTTTTACGCGTTCTCCGCCCACAAGATGTACGGGCCGACCGGCATCGGCGTCCTGTACGCGCGCGAATCCGTGCTCGCGGCGATGCCGCCGTGGCAGGGTGGCGGCGACATGATCCTCACCGTGTCGTTCAGCGGCTCGACCTGGAATCACCTGCCGCATCGCTTCGAGGCCGGCACGCCGAACGTGGGCGGCGCCGTGGGTCTCGCGGCGGCCATCGCATACCTCGAATCAGTCGGCCTCGCCGGAATCGCGCGGCACGAGCATGCGCTGCTGGCTGCGGCGACGGCAGCGCTCGCGCGCATCCCGGGCTTGACCTTGATTGGCACGGCGCCCGACAAGACCAGCCTGGTCTCGTTTGCGGTCGATGGCGTTCACCCGCATGACCTCGGAACCGTGCTCGACTCGCGCGGCATCGCCGTACGCACCGGCCACCACTGTGCCATGCCGGTCATGGAACATTTCGGCGTCGCGGCGACCACGCGCGCCTCATTCGGCCTGTACAACACGACAGACGAGATCGAGGCGCTCTGCGGCGGCGTGCAGGACGCAATCCGGATGCTGCGCTGATGGACCTCGCCGATCTCTATCGCGACGTGATCGTCGACCACAACCGGCGCCCGCGCAATCGCGGCGATCTGCCGGGTGCGACGCACCGGGCAGAGGGCAATAATCCCTTATGTGGCGATCAGTTACACGTTCTAGTTGATGTGAAAGATGACTTGATTCACGACCTGCGATTCTCGGGATCCGGCTGCGCAATCTCGACGGCGTCGGCATCGCTGATGACCGAGGCCCTGCGTGGCCGCACCCGCGCCGAGGCCGCGGAATTATTCAGCGCGATGCATCGCATGCTGACGACGCCGGGCGCGGCACCCGATCCGCGGCTCGGCAAACTGATGGCGCTCGCCGGCGTGCGGGAGTTCCCGGCACGCGTGAAGTGCGCAAGCCTGTGCTGGCATACGTTGAATGCCGCGCTCGCGAACGCCGCAGCGCCGGTCTCGACGGAATGAGCATGCACCGGAGCAGCCACGAACCGATCGTCGTCAATCGCGACGTGCGCGCCGTCATCGTGCCGGCGGGCGTCGAGGTGAAACTGCGCACCGGCAGCATCGGCTACCTGACGCAGGCGCTCGGCGGCAGCTTCACGGTTTACGTCGAAGGCAACCTGTTCCGCATCGCGGGCGCCGACGGCGACGCGATCGGCAAGGAACCGCTGCGCGCGCCCGAGTTGCCGCCGGGCGCGACCGACGAAGACGTCAACCACGTCGTCTGGGACCAGTTGCGCACCTGCTTCGATCCGGAGATACCGGTCAATATCGTGGACCTCGGGTTGATCTACGACTGCGCCGTCACGCCGAACGATGACGGGACGCGTGATGCGTCCGTGCGCATGACGTTGACCGCGCCGGGCTGCGGCATGGGCGAAGTGCTGGTCAACGACGTGCGCGACAAGCTGCTGATAATTCCGACCATCCGCAGGGCAGACGTCGAACTCGTGTTCGATCCGCCGTGGAACCAGTCGATGATGACCGAGGCCGCCCGCCTGCAGACGGGGATGTTCTGATCACCCGTGTCGGGCTGGACTGACATCGGCACCATCGCCGAACTCGAATCCAGTTCACGT
>JALYJS010000013.1 GCA_030799345.1 Pseudomonadota bacterium
GGGCGGTTGCGAACGCCGCGGCGTGCGTGGCGGTTCCTGGGCGAGCCGGCCGCGCGATGCACGCGCCTCTGCGCGCGGCGCCGAACTGTCCGGCCACCGCCAGTCCGACCTCGGCTTCCGCGTCGTCCGCGACTACGAATAAAAGGGGACGCATACCTTACTTCGCCTTGGCCGTCGGCCGGGCTGACTCGCTCGCTCAGAAGAGAAGAACCGGAAAATTCGCTCGCTCGGGAGGTCCCCGCGCCCGCCGCGCGCAGGGAACGGCATGACATCGTCGGCTCCCATCGTTGAGAAAATCATCATCCCAGGACCGGCCGGTCCCATTGAAGCATTGATTGAGCGACCGCGAGAAGCACGCGATGGTGCCATTGCCATTTGCTGTCACCCACACCCGCTCCATGGCGGTGCGATGCAGAACAAGGTGGTGCACACGCTGGCGCGTGCCGCCCAGGATCAGAAAGTGACCAGCCTGCGCTTCAACTTCCGTGGCGTCGGCGCGAGCGCCGGCGTCTACGACAATGGCGTTGCCGAAAGCGAGGATGCGGCGTTCCTTTCAGATTGGTGCCGGAAGGAACTGGGCGCGACGCGTCAGTGGTCGTTCGGATTCTCGTTCGGGAGTTTCGTCGCTTTCCGTCTGGCGACGGCGCGCGCTGTGGAATTGCTGGTCACCGTCGCGCCGCCGGTGCAGCGCTTCGATTTTGCGACGCTGACCGTGCCGAGTTGCCCCTGGCTGGTTATTCAAGGGGACCAGGACGAACTCGTCGATCACGAGGCCGTGCGCGGCTGGACCGGGACCGTGACGCCGGCACCCGAGGTGAAGATACTTGCCGGAGCGGAGCATTTCTTCCACGGGCGGCTGACCGAGATGCGGTCGGTGCTTGGCGCCTGGCTGGGCGCGCGGACTGCGGAAATACCCTGAAAAAGGAACGGGGCGGCCGTGGCCGCCCCGTTCGTTCCCAGAACTCGGGAACGCGATCGCTGGCTTAGCCAACCATCTCGTTGAGGTTCTTGAGGGCGCGGATACGCACCTTCTTGGAGGCCGGCTTGGCCTTGATCGTCATCTTCTCGCCCGTGAAGGGGTTTACGCCCTCGCGCTGCTTCGTGGCAGGCTTCCTCACGACGCGCATCTTGCAGACACCCGGCAGCGTGAAAACGCCCGCGCCCTTGAGCGCCTTCCTCATCTGTCCGGTGAGCGATTCGAGCACGGCACCGACCTGCTTCTTGCTGAGATCGGTTGCGGTGGCAACCGCCGATACGACTTGCGACTTCGTCGGAGCCGCGTTCTTCTTCGCCATTGAGATGTCTCCTGTGGGTTTGTCAGCGGCGGGACGATCCCGCCGAATCAATGTCGGCGCGCACCATACCACGGAAAATCACGCGGCATAAGTAGCCGACGTCGGTTTTATGCGGTTTTTTAAGGCTCGGCGCGCAGGTCCGTAATTCACTCGAGATGAAACTGCCGCGTCCATCGGGCAGTGATCCGCGGCGAGTCGGGCGACACGCGCGCCTGTATCTCGATGGTCACAGGGACCCGATGACGCACGTCGACGGTCGCGAGATAAGTCGGGCCACCGGCGTCATCGTGGCGCGCGAGCGCGAGTGCATTGCGTTCACCGGTGAGTGCGATCGCCGTCGCCGACAGCTCGCTCGCGACCAGCCGAGTCGCAGCGGGAGCGCCCTGCGGTACGATCGTGATCGTCAGCAGAGCTAGATTGTGTCTCTGCACAATGCCGTAACTGCCTGCAATTCCAGCGGGCAGGTCCTGCGTGGGCGTCAACGCATAATGCAGGCGGACGGTGCCGGTCGCGATGAATCCCGGGTCGGTATAGGGAATCGCCGGTGGCGGCGGCGGCGGCGGACTGCCGCAGGCGGCGAAACAGGCCAGCAGGCAGAGCAGGCCGGCACGGGCGGGTGTCGCCAGCGGCGCCCCGCGACGGTGCGGCCATCCGGGCGGGAACCGGACCTGCGGCATTGGCGCATTCGATCCGCAGTCCCGGAACACGTTCAGGTGATCAGCAGCCTGAGCGCCTGCAGGCCGACGATTGCCACGAGGGGTGAAAAGTCGATGCCGCCAACGGCCGGCAATGCCCGCCGGATCGGTGCCAGCAGCCACTCGCACAATGCGGTCAGCAGCCCGGTCGCGGGGCTGCGCACACCCGGCGCGATAAATGAGAGCAGTGCATAAATGAATATCAGGACCGTAAAGAGCTGCAGCGTTGCGACCGCCAGCGACAGCAGAGCCGCGACCAGGAGCTGGCCGAACGGAAAAACGACGCCCGTGCGCAGCCGGAACATGATCAGCACGGCCACGAACTGCACGACGAGGACGGCCACGACCGAGGCTGTGTCCACCCGCCCGACCGGCGGCAGGACGCGCCGGAGGGGCATGACCAGCCAGTTGGTCAACGCGAGGATGGCCTGCGCGAGCGGGTTGCGGAAGTCGGCGCGCACCAGTGGCAGCAGGAAACGCAGCAGGAAGGCATAGACTGCAAAGGTCAGTACCGAGTCGACGAGAAAAATAAGTGCATCCATACGCCGATTCTAGTGCACCCGGGAGAATGCGGCCTCAGCCGCGTTCGCCGAACAGCGCCGTGCCGATCCGCACATGCGTCGCGCCTTCGGCGATGGCCGCGGCAAAGTCATCGCTCATGCCCATGGACAGTGCGTCGAGGCGGTGACCGCCGGCATTCAGCCGCTCCTGCAGTTCCCGCAGCGCGCGGAACCAGTGACGCTGGCGATTCACGTCGGCTTCCGCGGGAGGCAGCGACATCAGTCCGCGCAATGACAGGCGTGGCAGCTGTGCGACGGCGTCGGCGAGCGCCGGCAGCTCCGCCGGACTGACTCCGGCTTTCGTCGGCTCGTCGCCCAGGCGAACCTGGATGCAGACGGTGAGGGGAGGCCGGTCCGCGGGTCTCTGGTCGGAAAGCCTTTGGGCGATGCGCGCGCGATCGACGGTGTGCACCCAGTCGAACGACTCCGCGACGAACCGGGTCTTGTTGCCCTGCAGCGCGCCGATGAAATGCCACTGCAGACTGCAGCCTGCCAGCAGGGCAGCGTGGTCCCGGGCTTCCTGCACGTAGTTTTCGCCCAGGTCCGCAAGGCCAGCAGCGACGGCGGCGACGACGCGCGCAGGGACTTGCGATTTCGCGACTCCGATCAGCGTGATCGATGCGGGATCCCGGCAGGCTGCATCTGCCGCGGTTGTGATGCTGTCCCGCACCAGGGCGAGCCTCGCTGCGGGATTCTGCGGAGCAGTTAACATATTGGTGTGCGGTGCTCGGGGATATACTGCCCCCGGCCACGATGAGCCGCATTCCGGCTCTCCGGGGCCATGCGCCATGTACCGTGCCAGGGAGTCCTGATGGCTGTCGACATCGCCCAACTCTTGGCCTTCGCCGTCAAGAACAACGCATCGGACCTGCATCTGTCCGCCGGCGTGCCGCCCATGATCCGCGTGGACGGCGACGTCAAGCGCCTCAACATGCCACCGCTGACGCACAAGGAAGTGCACAGCATGGTGTACGACATCATGAACGACAAGCAGCGGAAGGTTTACGAGGAATTCTTCGAAACCGACTTTTCGTTCGAGATCCCGAACCTGGCCCGGTTCCGCGTCAACGCGTTCAACCAGAATCGCGGCGCCGGCGCCGTGTTCCGCAACATTCCGTCCCTGATCAAGACCCTCGACGAGCTGAATGCGCCGAAGGTGTTCAAGGACCTGTGCATGCTGCCGCGCGGGCTCGTGCTGGTGACCGGACCGACCGGTTCCGGCAAGTCGACCACGCTCGCGGCCATGGTGGACTACGTCAACGTCAACCGGCCCGAGCACGTCATCACGATCGAGGACCCGATCGAGTTCGTGCACGAGTCGAAGCGCTGCCTGATCAACCAGCGCGAGGTACACCGCGACACGCTCGGTTTCAGTGAGGCTCTCAGGTCGGCACTGCGCGAGGACCCCGACGTCGTGCTGGTCGGCGAAATGCGCGACCTCGAGACGATCCGCCTCGCGCTGACCGCGGCGGAGACCGGCCACCTCGTGTTCGGCACGCTGCATACGAGTTCCGCGGCCAAGACCGTCGACCGCATCGTCGACGTGTTTCCCGCGGCCGAGAAGGAAATGGTCCGCTCGATGCTTTCCGAGTCGTTGCGCGCGGTGATTTCCCAGACGCTGCTGAAGCGCATGGGTGGCGGCCGCGTCGCCGCGCACGAGATCATGATCGCGACGCCGGCGATCCGTAACCTGATCCGCGAGAACAAGATCGCGCAGATGTACTCATCGATCCAGACCGGCCAGGCGCAGGGCATGCAGACGCTGGACCAGTGCCTCACGGAGATGCTGGCCAGGGGCCTCGTCTCCAAGGAAGAGGCACGCTACAAGGCGTCCAACAAGGATTCGATGTAAGCGGCGCCGCGCGCCGCCCGCAGGAGACAGGCAATGGATCGCGAACAGGCAATCAAGCTGATGCAGGACCTCCTGCGGCGTATGGTCGACCGCAAGGGGTCCGACTTGTTCATCACGGCGGCCTTCCCGCCGGCGATCAAGATCGATGGCGAAGTGCGCCCGCAGACGGACAAGCAGCTGTCGCCAGAACAGAGCGCGGTGCTGGTGCGCTCGATCATGAACGACCGGCAGACGCGCGACTTCGACGCCAACAAGGAGGCGAACTTCGCGATCGCGCCGCCCGGCATCGGGCGCTTCCGTGTCAGCGCGTTCGTGCAGCAGGGCTACACGGGCTGCGTCATCCGCCAGATCAACTCCACGATCCCCACGATCGAGGAACTCGAGTTGCCGCCGATCCTGAAGGACATCGTTATGTCCAAGCGCGGCCTCGTCATCGTGGTCGGCGCCACCGGCTCCGGCAAGTCGACGACGCTCGCCTCGATGGTGGGCTATCGCAACGAAAAGACGCGCGGCCACATCGTCACGATCGAGGACCCGGTCGAGTACGTGCACCAGCACCGCGGATGCGTCGTCACGCACCGCGAGGTCGGCGTCGACACCGAAAGCTGGCACACGGCGCTGAAGAACACGCTGCGCCAGGCGCCCGACGTGATCATGATCGGCGAAATCCGCGATCGCGACACGATGGAATACGGCATCCAGTTCGCCGAGACCGGCCATCTCGTGCTGGCGACGCTGCACGCCAACAGCTCGAACCAGGCGCTCGACCGCATCATCAACTTCTTCCCCGAGGAGAAGCGCGAGCAGTTGCTGATGGACCTGTCGCTGAACATCCGCTCGATGGTGTCGCAGCGGCTGATCCCGCGCGAGAAGGCGGAAGGGCGCATTGCGGCGATGGAGATCCTGATCGGTACGCCGCTGGTCTCGGACCTGATCTTCCGCGGCGAAGTCACCAAGATCAAGGAAGTCATGGCGCGCTCGAACCGCCTTGGCATGAAGACCTTCGACCAGGCATTGTTCGATCTCTACGAGGCGGGCACCATCTCGTACGAGGAGGGCCTGCGCAACGCCGATTCGAAGAACGAACTGCGGCTCCGTATCAAGCTCGAAAGCAAGCGCGAGGATCGTCTCCAGGCAGAGGCGTCCAGCACGCTGAGGATCGTCGATGAGTCAAACGACGGTAAAATCTACTAAACCCGCCTCCGACCATACGCTCGCGAGCGAGGCGGAGGAGGGGCGGTTCAGCATCAAGCCCCTGCTGAAGCTGATGGCCGATAAGAAGGCGTCGGATCTCTTCTTCACGTCCAATTCGCCCGTGAAGATCAAGATCGAAGGACTGATCTACCCGGTCAACAAGCAGGTGCTGAACGCGGAAACGGTCCGCGACATCGCCTTCGGTTTGATGACCGCGGAGCAGCTCGAACATTTCCAGAACGAGCTCGAAATCGACTTCGCGATATCGGAGCCCGGTGTCGGCCGCTTCCGCGCCGCGCTGTTCCATCAGCGCGGCTATCCCGCGCTGGTGCTGCGCTACATCAGCGTGGACACGCCGCGGCTCGACCAGCTCGGAC
>JALYJS010000026.1 GCA_030799345.1 Pseudomonadota bacterium
ATCGGCTCTTTCGCGATCTTCAGTACCTTGCGGACCTTGTCCTCCGGCATTTCCATGCGCTCGGCCAGCTCGTCCGGCGTCGGCTCGCGGCCCATCTCCTGCAGCATCTGCCGCGAGATGCGGTTCAGCTTGTTGATGGTCTCGATCATGTGCACGGGGATGCGGATCGTGCGCGCCTGATCCGCGATCGAGCGCGTGATCGCCTGGCGGATCCACCAGGTCGCATAGGTCGAAAACTTGTAGCCGCGGCGGTATTCGAACTTGTCGACCGCCTTCATCAGGCCGATGTTGCCTTCCTGGATCAGGTCGAGGAACTGCAATCCGCGGTTGGTGTACTTCTTCGCGATCGAGATGACGAGACGCAGGTTGGCCTCGACCATCTCCTTCTTGGCGCGTCGCGCCATCGCCTCACCGGTCGCGATGTCGCGATTGACCGCCTTCAGTTCCTGGATGGACCGGGTCAGGCGCTTTTCGAGCGCGCGCAGCTCCTGCTGGCGATGCACGACGTCCTCGCGCAGCCGGCCTAGCGCGGCCGAATGCTTGCGCTTGGCGCGGACGTGCTTGTCGATCCAGCGGATATTCGTCTCGTTCTTCGGAAAGGTCGAGATGAAGTCCTTGCGCGGCATGCCCGCCTGGCGCACGCAGATCAGCATGATCTCGCGTTCGAGGCGGCGCACTTCATCAACGTGGCTGCGCAGGTGGTTGACCAGCTGGTCGAACATCTTCGGCGCAAGCTTCAGTTCCAGGAACTGCTCGGCGAGCCGCTTGCGGGCGCGCACGGTCTTCGGCTCGCGGGCGCTGCGCGCCGTCGCCAGGCCTTTCGCCACCTGGTTGTGCAGGCGCTGGATGGTCGCGAACCGGCGGGCGGTCTCTTCCGGGTCCGGGCCGGTGTCGATCGCTTCCTCTTCCTCGTCGGTCTTTTCCTCGTCTTCTTCTTCCTCGGCTTCGGGCTCCTTGCGGACCACGGCCTTGGGATTGTGCGGCTGCGCGATCTCGTCCGGCGCATTCGGATCGAGGAAGCCGACGATGATGTCGGTCAGACGACCCTGGCCGGCCTTGACCGGCTCGTACGCGCCCAGCAGGTAGTCGTAGGTCGGCGGGTAGTACGCGAGGGCGGAACGCACCTGGTCCAGGCCTTCCTCGATGCGCTTGGCGATGCGGATTTCGCCTTCCCGCGTCAGGAGCTCGACCGTGCCCATCTCGCGCATGTACATGCGCACCGGGTCGGTCGTGCGGCCGAATTCGGAATCGGCGATCGCGAGCGCGGCAGCCGCTTCTTCGACCGCTTCTTCGTCGGGAGCGGCCGCGTCCGTCAGCAGCAGAGCTTCCGCATCCGGTGCCTTTTCATACACCGTGATGCCCATATCGTTGATCGTGTTGACGATGTCTTCGATCTGCTCCGGATCGACGATCTCCGGCGGCAGGTGATCGTTGACTTCGGCATAGGTCAGGTAACCCTGTTCCTTGCCGCGCGCGATCAGGAGCTTCAGCTGCGACTGGCGGTCTTCAGGCATGACCGGAAGTTTTTTCTCGCTCAAGCGGGGAATCCTCGGGAGGGCAAGGGAGCGGCCGCAAAACAGCCGAGTATTATACAGCCGTAAGGGGGTCCGGATGAAGCAAAAACTCCGGGTTCAGCTCCCGGGCCGCGGGCCGCGGGCACCCAGAAGTCCTTGAAATTCCTTCTGTTCCTGCTCGGAAAGGCGCCGGTCGCGGGCGAACTCTATGAGTTCATTGAGCCGCTTTTCAGGGCCGAGTTCCGAACCCAGGCGCTCCAGGAGTGTCGCCAGTTCCCGACCGGCGGCCCGCGCGTCGACGACCAGCGATTCCTCGCCCGCGAGTTCGGCGAGACGGGCGCCTTCCGGTCGTTCGCGCCAGCGCTCGACGAGCTGTGCGGTCGTGAGCGTCGGTTCCTCGCGCGCGGTTTCCAGTAGCTCGCGCAGCACCGGGAAGCCCTTGAGTTCGGCATCGAGCCAGCCCGGCACCGACGGCACGGCGCGGGCCGCGGCCGGATGATGCAGCAGCAGCAGGATCGCCTGCGTCAGCATGGGGTGCCGGCCGGCCGAGCGCCGGGTCCTGCCGCTGCGCTGGATCGGGAGCGATGGCGCCGTGCGGCCGCC
>JALYJS010000052.1 GCA_030799345.1 Pseudomonadota bacterium
CGAGGTCCTGCAGGTTGTGCACCTGCACGAGATCCAGCACCCGGGCCCGCATCAGCCGGTGCGAGTCGGCCAGCTGGGCCCGGCCGGCCTCGCGCCCCGTAGTCCAGATCTTGGTGGCCAGGAACGGTTTCGCGGCAGGCCGGATGGCCGCGAGGATATCGCCGATGCGCTGCTCCGCCCGCGCATACATCGGCGAGCTGTCAATGACGCGCCCACCGGAGTCCAGGAAGCTCCGTACCGCTGCCGTCGCGGCTTCGTAATCTTTCCCCGACGAGGGTACGTCCAGCACCTGCCAGGTGCCGAGCCCGAGGGCCGGCAGTTTCTCGCCCGTGCGCGGAATGGCGCGCAGCATCGGATCAGCGGCTGCGAATGCAACCGAGGGACCGGCGGCCAGTGCGCCGATCAGCCACAGCGCCTCGCGGCGCGAAATACCGTCATTGTTACTTTGCATGCCCGGGCTCCAGTCGGCAACGATCGCTTGGACTGCGTCAGTCTCACGAAGTGCCCTGCTCCTTGCGCTCGAATTCCCGGCCAAGCCAGGCGGCTATCCAGGCGACCGCGAGCATTCCGATCGCGCAGATCGCCGCGAACCCGGCCAGTGTAACCCCGAGCGCCTGCAGCCCGACGTGGCTCCAGGCGCCGGCCATGTCGCCAGTCCGCTGCAGTGTCGTATCGATGAAATTCTTGGCTTTGTACTTGGTTGCCGGATCAACCACGGTGTACAGCACCTCGCGGCAGGGCTTGCCGAGGCCGAACTCCCCGGCGCGGCGTACGACCTGGGTTCCCGCCAGAAGAATCAGGATCGGGCTCGCAGCCAGCAATGCAAATGTGGCGAAGGCGATCGCTGGCATTGTGACCAGCGCCCTGGTGAGGCCCAGCCACCGGATCATGTGCGTCACGACGAATGCCTGGAAGATCCAGGCGAGCAGGTTCACCGCGAAGTCGAGTCGTGCGTAGTACGACGTCCGCGGGCCTATGTCCGGATATTCGGCCGCAACATAGTGCTGCAGTTCGAAATACATGAATGTGCCCGCCACCGAACCGAAACCGATGATCGCGAAGATACCGAGCAGGTACGGCGAACGGGCAACCAGACGCACGCCATCGAGCGCGCTACCGCCGATCCTGGCCCGGGGATCACTCGGCGACAGCACGAAATGCCCATGCCGTCGTTCGGCCCAGCGCGCCAGCCCGCGAATGCACGGCAGCGTGCCCAGCAGCAGCAGCAGTGAAAGGCCGACAACCGCATCGATGCCTAGACGTGGGGCAAGTACCTGTGTCAGCAACGGCCCGAGGATCGCACCGGTGCCGCCCCCGGCCATGATCGGTCCGAACAGGCGTTTGGCTTCTTCGTCGCGAAACACGTCCGCCATGAAGCTCCAGAACACGGACACGACAAACATGTTGAAGACAGACAGCCAGATGAAGAATGCGACGGCGAGGGCGCGGGAATCCGGGTCAAGCTTGAACCACAGGTAGAAGACCAGCAGGTTCGACGCGAAAAAAAGATACGTGACCGGCAACAAGACCTGCTTGCGCACACGCGATGCCAGGCTGCCGAAGAGCGGCGTCAGCACCAGCATGACCGTAAAAGTCGCCGTGAAAAGTAACGCGAGATTTTCGAGGCCGGTATTCGCCGGTAGCGCGTCGCGCAGCGGCCGCATCAGGTAGTACGAACACATCAGCATGAAGAAATAGAAGAATGCGAGCCCGACGGCACGCTCTTCACCGGGTCGCGCGCGCAGCACACTCTGCAGAAACCATTGCAGCATCAGAGTGTCAGCCGGCCAGAGCCGATCCGGCGAGATGCGGCCGTCCGCTATCCGCGTCCTTCAGCACAAAGAGCCGTCGCCCCTGATGCGTCCAGTGCTCCAGTGAGGTCCGTGCCGGGAGAAACAGCGGCAGCTTGAAGTCGACGTGGACGCGCACCGGCGGCGCCAGCGGCCCGGCGCCGAGCGCGGCCAGCGAGCGCGCCATGGACCACATGCCATGCGCGACCGCACGGTCGAATCCAAACAACCGGGCACCGCGGTCGCCGAGGTGAATCGGATTCAGGTCGCCCGACAGGAAGCCATAGCGGCGGCCGATCGATCGTTGAACTTCGATGTCGGCGATAACCGGCGTGTCCGTGGCTGCCGGCTTCTCGTAGCGCAAAGTCTGCCGGGCACTGCGCGCGGCCTGTCGGCCGCTGGCCGCCCGCCGCGCGAGCAAGGTGGACTTTTCGTGCCACGCGGTGCCCTGCCCGTCCTCGACTTCGGTGAAGAGGTCGAATTCGTGGCCACGGTCACCGTCCCGGTGACCTTCGATCCAGCTCTTGATTCCGTACTCGTCGCCTGCCGGAAGTGAGCGGATCAGGTGAATCTCGTTGGCGACGTGGATGAGGCCCATAAGCCGCACCAGGAATCTCGGATGTGTCAGCAAGGCGACATGCAGCGGCATCGCAAGCACATGCGGATAGGCGATCGGTAGCTGGCTGTCGTCGGCGAATCGGCAGACCTCGCGATAGCGCGCGACGTGCGCCGGTCGCGCCCGGACCGATTCGGCGCTGGCTTCCAGCCTGGGGACGGTCGTGCCGTCGGGGACGAGTGCAACACGCCGGCCGAAAACGGCTCGCGGGTAATAGCGAAACGTGGACGGCAGGCGAACGAATCGATAGCTGACGGCGGCGCGGCCCATCGGACTCCTCCGGCCGCTGGATTACGGGACGATCCGGTCGATTACCACCTTGACCGGACTGGCCGAAGCGAAATCATAACCGACCTCGCCAAAGACGTCCCCGCTCGTCGCGGTCGGCTGGCCGCTGCCGGAAATCCTCGCCACGATGGTGAGCGGACCACCGCCGGCAAGCGACGTGCCGGGCATCATGGCATTCGCATCGGTCATCGTGACGTTGACCGGCCACGCCCCAACCGAGTGGCGGACTACCGCGACCGGCGGACCGCTATCACCGCGCCGTGCGATAACGAACATAACCGCGCCCGGCCGCATGCGACCGGCGAGATCCTGAGCAATGTCGATCGAAAGTCGGACAGTCCCGGTGCCGCTGACATCGGGGGTGGGCGTGGAGGCAGGCGCCACCGCGGGTTGCGGGTTACTACCGGTATCCGTGCTGAGTGCGGCTAGGCGCTCGGCGACTACCTGGCGCAGGTCCGGTGGCAGATCGTGATTCTGCAACTCCACCCAGCGTTGCTGCGCGCGCGCCACGTCGCCCCGGCGAAAGGCCACGATCCCGCCATACCAGAGCGCGCGCGCATTATCGGGGTCGAGGGTAAGCGCCTGTTCAATGAGCTCGCCGGCGCGACCGTCAATTTCACGTTCATCGCTGATCAGCAGCGACTCCGCGTAGCCGACGATCGCGTCCGGATCCTGGCCTTTGCTGCGCGTGTACGCCTCGCCGAAGGCCTCGCGCGCAACCGCGTGATCGCCGAGCACGGTCGCCGATCGGCCCAGGAGCTTCCACCCCTCGAGATCATCCGGCTGCTGCGCCAGCCGCGACTGGAGTTGAGTGATCATCTGCTGCAAGTCCATTGCCGAGGCGGGAGCGGCCTGCTTTGCCGGATCCCACGTCCAGTTGCTGTTCGCGAAGTAGGCGACGAATCCGACCAGCGGCAGCAGCGCCGCAACGACTGTCGCAGCGATGTTCGCCCGCGGTGCATCGCCCTCGGGCCCGCGCTGCATTCGCAGCAATGGCCAGACCAGCACCGCGACGGCGACTGCTGCGAAAAGCACGCAGATCGAGATGAAAAGCGTCACGTCTGGTCGGGTTCTTCGTCGAGTACGGCGGGGTTCGCGCGGGCGGCACGCCCCCGTCGTGTGATCACCAGCACGGCGATGCCGATGCCCCCCAGAAGCAGCAATGCCGGTGCGGACCAGAGCAGCCAGGTTCGCGGCCTGACCGGCGGACGATACAGGACGAAGTCGCCGTAGCGTTCGGTCATGAAGCTGC
>JALYJS010000132.1 GCA_030799345.1 Pseudomonadota bacterium
AGACGATCAGCTTGCGCTCGGCCCGCAGGATGGTCCGGGATTCTTCCACGGCCTTGGCGAATTCTGCCTCGGACGAGGCGGGCTGCGCATTGACGAGGGCCGGTGAAAGCAGGATCGCCATCAGGCCCAGCATGCGCGCGAAAGTCTTCATTATCTTGGTCTCCCCACTGGTATCGACGTTAACGGCCGGGCAGTATATCAGGACGTAACGCCTGCTTTGACGGCACCGCATTTCAACAAAGGACTGACCTCACCATGAATCCAGATCGCAAGATTGCCGCAGCGGCAGTTGCTGCCATTCTTTCGGCGGTGACGGTCTCGCCGGCACTGGCCGCCGACAAGGAATGGGAATTCGAAATCATGCCCTATCTGTGGGCGACGGCACTCGACGCGGACGCGATCGTCCGCGGCCAGCCGGTGCACGTCGATCAAAGCTTCAGCGACCTTTTTGACGCCCTCGAAATCGGCGGCGGCCTCCTGATGCGGGGCGAACGCAACCATTGGGTCCTGTGGACCCAGGCGGATTACTTCGCATTGAGCACTTCCGAGCTGGATGACCCGCCGGAGCGAGGCCGCCTCGATGTTGACACCACGATACTGACGGCGGGTTTCGGGCGCGAGTTCGAAAGTTCAAGCGGGCGCCGTGCACTGGATGTCCTGCTGGGTGCACGCTATCTCAAGTTGGAGAACACACTGCGCTTTCCCAATCTCGGCACGTTCAGCCGCGAGCAGAGTTATACCGATCCGCTGATCATTCTGCGGCCGAGCTTCCAGATTTCCGACCGGTGGCGCTTCAATCCCACCTTCTCGTTTGGCGCCGGCGGCGACTCCGAGTCGACCTACGAGTTGCAGCCCCAGGTCCAGTTCCAGATGACGGACCGCATGGCGCTGCGTTTCGGTTACCGCAAGGTCTATTACGACATCGAGAATGACAATACCGGCAACTCATTCGATGGTTCGTTCCAGGGACCCATCATCGGCATCAGCGGGACATTTGGCGGCGGGCCAGAGCCTGTTGCGGCGACACCGCCTCCACCTCCGCCGGTTGCAAGGCCCGCCCCGCCTCCGCCACCGCCGCCACCGCCGCCGCCCCCGCCGGGTGACGGTGACAAGGATGGGGTGACGGACGACAAGGACCGCTGCCCGAACACGGCGCCGGGGATCCAGGTCGACGAGATCGGCTGCTTCCGCGAGGTGACGCTGCGCGGCATGCTGTTCGAGACCGACTCATCGGCACTGAACGCAGCCTCGCGTGCCCAGCTCGACACGGCGGTGCAGAACTTCAAGGCCCTGCCTGCAGACGTCGCGACCGGGGTGTCGGTGGTGGTCGAGGGCCACACCGACAGCGTCGGCTCGGATGCCTACAACCAGGCGCTGTCGCAGCGGCGCGCCGATGCGGCCCGTGACTACCTGATCCAGGCCGGATTGCCGGCCGCGCTGGTGACGGCGCGGGGCATGGGCGAGGGCAGCCCGACCGACAGCAACGAGACCGAAGAAGGCCGCCACAACAACCGGCGCGTGGTGATCAAGGCCACCCGCTGAAGGAATTGGAGAATGACGATGAGTCGCATCCGTTCAAGCCGCGCCCTCTTCCTCCCGCTCCTGGCGGGTCTCGTCGTTGCCTGCGCCGCGCCCACGCCTGTCATCCGTTCGCAGACCGATCCGGGCGCGAACCTGGGCAACTACCAGACCTTCGGCTATTTCGACGAATTGCCGGACCAGCAGGCACCCTATGACTCGTTCGTGGACCAGCACATCAAGAATGCGATCACGAGGGAAATGGAAGCCCGCGGATATCGCAAGGAAGTGAACGGCCAGTTGCTGGTCAACTTCCATCGCCAGTCAAAGGACAAGGTAAAGGTCACCCAGACATCCGTTCCAACGGGTTACTACGGATATCGGCGCGGTTTCTACACCTGGGGCGCGGGCCCGGCCATGCAAACGGACGTCCAGAATTACCGCGAAGGTACCCTGATCATCGACGTCGTCGATCTCGGGGCCAAAAAGCTGCTTTGGCAGAGCGTAGCCGTCGCCCGCATTACCAAGGACATGCTCGAGAGTCCTAAGCCGCACATCGATTCGGCCGTGACACAAATGTTCGGAGAGTTTCCGGGCCGCCGCTAGTCGGTGCCGAAGATTGCGAGCGAGCTGGGCGGATCGGATCGAATCATCAGGTCGGCGTGCAGCTGGCAGGGGGAATCAGGGATGAACAGCACGGGAATCGCGTTGCGGGCCGTCGCGCTAGTCACGGCCGTCGCTCTACTCGGTTTGGTCGCATGCGGCGACAAGGCCGATAAAGAAACGGCGGAATCACCGGGTGACGCATCCGCAACCTTGGAATCGGCACCTTTGCAGGCGAGCACCACTACCTGGACGCCCGAAGCGCTCGAGGAATTGCTCGCGCCCGTCGCGCTCTATCCGGACCCGATCCTGTCCCAAATGCTGGTCGCAGTGACCAATCCGCAGGAAGTTCTCGATGCCGGGAACTGGCTGATCGCCAATCCCGATATTTCCGGCAACAAGCTCGACGATGCCGCCGCCAAGGTGGGGTTCACGATGCCGATGCGTTCAATGATGCAGTTTCCGGAAGTCATCGACCAGATGTGCCTGAACATGGGGTGGACCGAGGAGCTCGGCCAGGCCTACGTCAACGACCAGGCCGGCGTGATGGACGCGGTTCAGCGGCTGCGCGCGCAGGCCGTAGACGTGGGCACGTTGGCGGATTCGAAGCAGCTCAATGTCGAAACCGCCGCGGAGGGCGGCAAGGAAATCATCATCATCTCGCCGCCGAACCCGAACGTTGTCTACGTGCCGCAATACAATCCGCAGGTCGTTTATGCGCCGCCGGCGGCAGCGGCCCCCACAGTCGCCACGACCACGACGACCGAAGAAAAGGGCTTTGGCGCCGGTTCGCTACTGCTGGCATTCGGCGCCGGTATGCTCGTCAACGAAGTCTTTGACGACGACGAGGACGACTATTACCACCACGGCCACTACGGCGGCATGTACTACCGTCCGATGCCGTACTACCCGCCCTATCCCTATCGTCCCGCCTACGGCAACGGTTTCTATCCCGAAAACGGCTACAAGCGGCCGGTCCAGTACAACCGTGGCGGCAACACGATCAACATCGACAACAGCGACAACTACTACGGGCGCTATAACGACCGTAACTCGGCCGGGACGCGCGATCGGCCCCAAAGTCCGATCACCGCGGCGCGTCCGAAACGAGCCGACCTCTCGGGCGCGAACGTGGGCACTCGGGAAAACCGGGCGCGCGAGGCGCCGGCTACGGCGGATGCCTGGAAGGGAAAGCAGAGTTACGCTGGCGCGAATCCAGGTGCGCGCGGCGCGGGACCCGTGATGCCCAAGGTGCAGGGAAGCTACGCCGGCGCGCAGCCAGCGCGCGAAATCAGCCGACCCACGACGCTTGATCGCGCTTCGCGTGACGCTCCTGCACGCGAGTCGGCGCGCCCGGCTCAATCCATCGATCGGAGCGGAGACGATCGCGGGCGCGCGTCCGGGATGGACCGCCTGCCCGCGCCGCGCGCAAACGATATGTCGTCCCGTCCGGCTGCGAGGGAGAGCAATGCTTTTTCGAACGCCGGAGTGGGCGCCGGAGCAGGACGGGCGGATCGTGCAGCAAGCGCGCGGGGTCGCTCAAGCATGTCGTCGGGCGGCGGATCCCGGGGATCCGGTGGCCAGCGGCCGCGACGTCGCTGAGGACTATGACATGAGCACAAAATCCCGAATAAGGCGTTCTGTCGGCCTGGGCGCACTGCTCGCGTTGTCCTTGACGCTGCAGGCCTGCGGGTCGCATGACGACGGCCAGCAGTCCTTTGAGACGCCCGAAGCCGCATTCGAAGCGCTGGTCGCGGCCATCGAGAAAGACGACGTGCCGGCGATGAACCGGTTATTGGGTCCCGGAATCGAGGGCCTGCTCGAATCAGGCGACGCCGCGGAGGATCGAGCGGGTCGTGCACGTTTTGTCGAGGCCTACCGGAGCGGGCATGCACTCGAAGACGCCGGCGCGGATCGGCGTGTTCTCGCGCTCGGCGCGGAAAGATGGCCATTTCCGATTCCCGCCGTCTTGCGCGATGAGCGCTGGTATCTCGACGGTGCCGAGGGCGCCGACGAGCTGGTCTACCGGCGAATCGGAAACAATGAGCTCGGGGCGATCGCCGTGCTACATGGGTTTGTGAAAGCGCAGCAGGAATACGCCGTCGAGGGTCGCGATGGCGATCCGGCGGGCATCTACGCGCTCAAGCTCGTCAGCGATACGGGCTTGCACAACGGCCTTTACTGGCCCACCGCGGAAGGCGAGCCGCCAAGCCCCTCAGGTGCATTCATCGCCGATGCGGCTGCTGAGGGTCATCGCGGCGCCCGCGCCCCCTATCACGGATACCTGTATCGCATGCTGTATCGCCAGGGACCCGGCGCAGGTGGCGGCGCACGCGAATACTTCGCGGACGGAGTGCTCACGCAGGGTTTTGCGCTTCTCGCCTGGCCCGCGACTTACGAGGTCAGCGGCGTGATGACGTTCATGGTCAACCAGGATGGCACGGTGTTCCAGAAGGATCTGGGCGAAGACACTGCAAAGGCCGCCGAAGCTATCTCTGCGTTCGACCCGGATTCGGGCTGGGTGCCTGCCGTCAACGCGGCGGCAGACTCGGCTCCTGGTACCAGCGCTCCTTAGGCACGACCTTCGGCTCCGGCGGATCTCCCTCGTAGGCCGGCGTCATGATCTGCACGCCGTACTCGTTGAACACGTCGAGGATATTCGCGTGCAACGCATGGTATTTCTCCGCCATGCTCGAGGCGCTCGACGTGTAGGCATTCAGCTCATAAGTGACGCAGAAATCGCCGAGCGCCTTCTGCAGCACAAATGGCGGCGGAGTCTGTTCGATGCCCGGTGTGCGCGCCGCCGCCAACAGCAGCATCCCTTCGACCTGGCGCCACGGGGTTTCGTAGCCGATGCCTACGGTCGTGTGCAGGATCAGCCCTCGCGTGGCAGCCAGCGTGCTGTAGTTCATGACGACGCTGTTCATGATCGTGGAATTGGGCACGATGATTTCCTCGTTCTTGACGGTCCGCAGCCGCGTGACCTGCAGACGCATATCGAGCACTTCCCCGACCATGTCATCGATGCGCACCCGGTCGCCGACCGCGAACAGCCGGCGGTAGATCAGTGCGTAGCCCGCCACATTGTTGGAGATGAATGATGACGAGCCAATTGACAGCAGTACGCCGAAGAATATCGAGAGGCCCTTGAAGGCCTCGCTGCCAGATCCCGGAACATACGGGTAAGCCACGACCAGCGCAAATGCGATGACAGCCAGCCGCACCAGCCGGTATGTCGGCACTGACCACTCCGGCTGGAAGTTCGCGACCGTGACCGCGCCGCTGCCGATGGCTGCAAAGTAGATGCGCAATAGTCGAAGCAGGAACCGAACGACGAAAAACAGGACCAGCAGGAACATCAGAGACGGCAGCTCTTCGACGAAGCCGCGTCCCATCGTCTTCAGCGGATCGATCAGGTAGGTGGTCAGCCGCTCCCCGATGGCTTGGGTCTGCGGAAATTGTCGCAGCACGATCTGCGCGAAGACGAATATAGCCAGCAGGATCGCGATCAGCCGCAGGCCGCGTGCCATCATCGTCATCGCAGCCCATATCTGCACGCCGGGTACCAACTGGATCGACTGAACGCGGAGTGCGACGACCTTCGCCTTGATGCGCCGCTCCATCAGGTTGGCCAAACGGCGCGCGAGCCAGACCAGCAGCCAGAGAAAGACGACCAGAACCGCGGTGGCAATGAGGGCCGTCACCAGGCCTTGCCTCAGGTATTCCGGCCGGCGCTGTTCCCGGTATTCGGTGATCGCGTTGCGGATCGCAAGCGCATACACCGCGGAGAGCGCACGCCGGTCAATCTGCTCGAGCTCCGCATCCCCATTGAACACGCGGATGAACGTCACGGCTCCGGCCGAGATCAGATCCACCTCAGCGGTTTCGACGACCTGAACCTCCGCCGGATCGAAATCGGGGTTGGCGGCCGCTTCCCGGATCCTGTCGCTGATCCCCGCCGCCCGCTCGCGCGCCGGCATGGCCGAGACGCCCCGTACGTGGAACAGGGCTCGGCCGTCCAGCGTAACGGGTGCGACCTCAAACGCCGCTTCGGATTGGACCGCGGTCTGGGCAGCGGCAACGCCCGCGAGCAACAGCGAGCTGAGGACGCAGGCAGCCCATACCGCCAGCCGGTTTCGTTTCGCGGAACGTCGCAAGGCTACCCCCCCCAAAGAATCGAATCCACTCGATTCGACCCATACGCCAGCATGACGGACTTGCCGGCG
>JALYJS010000166.1 GCA_030799345.1 Pseudomonadota bacterium
AGCCAAGAGGATTCCCTGATGGAAGATATCAATCGCAAGAAAGCGCTGGCAGCGGCGCTCAGCCAGATCGACAAGCAGTTCGGCAAGGGTTCGGTGATGCTGCTCGGCGATCATCCGGCCAACAACGACATCGAAGTCGTCTCGACCGGCTCGCTCGGGCTCGACGTCGCGCTCGGCGTCGGCGGCGTGCCGCGCGGCCGCGTGATCGAGGTCTACGGGCCGGAGGCCTCGGGCAAGACGACGCTGGCGCTCTCCATCATCTCCCAGGCGCAGAAGCTCGGCGGCGTCGCCGCATTCGTGGACGCGGAGCACGCGCTCGACCCGGTTTACGCTGAAAAACTCGGCGTCAACGTCAAGGAACTGCTGATCTCCCAGCCGGATACCGGCGAACAGGCGCTCGAAATCACCGACATGCTGGTGCGTTCCGGCGCAGTCGACATCGTCGTCATCGACTCGGTCGCGGCACTGACGCCGAAAGCCGAAATCGAAGGCGAGATGGGCGAGATGCAGATCGGCCTGCAGGCCCGGCTCATGTCCCAGGCGCTGCGCAAGCTCACCGGCAACATCAAGCGCTCGAACACGATCGTGCTCTTCATCAACCAGATCCGCATGAAGATCGGCGTCATGTTCGGCAACCCCGAGACGACCACCGGCGGCAATGCGCTGAAGTTCTACGCATCGCTCCGGCTCGACATCCGCCGCATCGGCGCGCTGAAGAACGGCGAAGAAGTCATCGGCAACCAGACCCGCGTCAAGGTCGTCAAGAACAAGGTCTCGCCGCCATTCCGCGAGGCGGAATTCGAGATCCTGTACGGCAAGGGCATTTCTCGCGAAGGCGAGCTGATCGACATGGGCGTGATGCACGGCCTCGTCGAGAAGTCCGGCTCCTGGTACGCCTACGAAAGCGAGCGTATCGGTCAGGGCAAGGACAATGCGCGCACCTACCTGGTCGAGCATCCGGAAATCGCCGCGAAGATCGAGACGTCGCTGCGTACCCGGCTGCTTCCGGTGCGCCGTCCGGTAGCGGTCGCCAGTGAGGCGGCGGAAGCCTGACCCCGCCGCCGTCGCGGCACCGGACGATCCGGTGGCCGCACGGCTCGCGGCCCTCAAACTGCTGAATCGCCGTGACTACGGCGTCCGCGAACTCAGCGGACGCCTGGTCGCGCGCGGATTCGGGCAAGACACGGCCGACGCCGTAGTCAATGACCTCGCTGCCGAGAAGCTCGTCGACGACACTCGTTTTGCGGAGCATTTCGTCGCGTATCATGCGAATCGCGGCCAGGGGCCGGTGCGTATCGCGCATCGCCTGCGGGAAGCAGGCGTGGCCGGGGAGCAGGTCGCCGCGGCGGTTGACGCGAATGCCGCGGAATGGTGGCAACGCTGCGTCGACGTCCGGCGCCGGCGCTTCGGGGCGAATTCACCCGCCACCTGGGCCGAGCGCGGTCGGCAGGGGCGATTCCTGTCGCAGCGCGGCTTCAGCGCGGACCAGATCCGCGCCGCGATCGGCAAGGATTTGGACGAGGAATGATGGCACCGAAGAAGAAAAACCCGATGACGAGCGCGGAGCTGCGCAATGCCTTCCTGGAGTTCTTCCGGGAGCGCGGCCACGCGGTCGTGCCCTCGAGCCCGCTCGTTCCCGGCAATGACCCGACGCTGCTATTCACCAATGCCGGCATGGTCCAGTTCAAGGACGTGTTCCTCGGCAAGGACGAACGCAGCTACAAGCGCGCAGTGAGCTCGCAGCGCTGCGTGCGCGCGGGCGGCAAGCACAACGACCTCGAGAACGTCGGCTACACGGCCCGCCACCACACCTTCTTCGAGATGCTCGGCAACTTCAGCTTCGGCGACTACTTCAAGGCCGACGCGATCGAGTTCGCCTGGGAGTTCGTTACCGGCACGCTCGGTATCCCGCCCGAAAAGCTCTGGGTCACGGTCTTTCGCGAAGATGACGAAGCCGCCGACATCTGGCTGAAGAAGATCAAGATCGACGGCGAGCGCTTCACGCGCATGGGCGAGGCCTCGAACTTCTGGGCGATGGGCGATACCGGCCCCTGTGGCCCCTGTTCCGAGATTTTCTACGACCACGGCGCGGACATCGCGGGCGGGCCGCCCGGATCGAAGGACGAGGACGGCGACCGCTTCGTCGAGATCTGGAACCTGGTCTTCATGCAGTACGAGCGCGGCGCTGACGGCAAGATGACGCCGTTGCCGAAGCCGTCGGTCGATACCGGCATGGGCCTGGAGCGCACGGCCGCGGTCATGCAGGGCGTTCACTCGAATTACGACATCGACCTGTTCCGCGGCCTGATCGCGGCCGCCGTCGAGGCGACCAACACAAAGGACCGTAAGAGCCCTTCACTGCGCGTGATCGCCGATCACATCCGCGCCTGCTCGTTCCTGATCGTGGATGGCGTGATCCCGGGCAACGACGGGCGCGGTTACGTGCTCCGGCGCATCATTCGCCGCGCAATCCGCCACGGCTACAAGCTCGGTCAGGAGCGGCCGTTCTTTCACCAACTCGTGCCGGCCCTCGTCGCGGAAATGGGCGAGGCGTATCCTGAACTCGCGAGCAACGCCGAACACGTGGGCCGCTTACTGCGTCAGGAAGAGGAACGTTTCGCGGAGACACTCGCGAATGGCATGAGACTGCTCGAAGACGCGATCCGGCAGCTGAAGGGCGAGACCGTCATCGCCGGCGACACGGTCTTCAAACTCTACGACACCTTCGGATTTCCGGTCGACCTGACCGCCGACATCGCGCGTGAGCGGGGGCTCGGCATCGATCAGCCGGGGTTCGAGGCGGCGATGACGTCGCAGCGCGAACGCGGCCGTGCCGCCAGCCGATTTGGCGTGGACCTGCGCGGGCCGGAGACGCTCGATCAGGACAGCGAGTTCACCGGCTACGACAGCCTGCAGGGCGAGGGCCGCATCCAGACCATCCTGAAGGCCGGCGCCGAAGTGAAATCGGCGGCGAACGGTGACGACGTCCAGGTCGTGCTCGACCGAACGCCGTTTTATGCGGAGTCCGGCGGTCAAGTCGGTGACGTCGGCGAGCTGGCAAATGGCCCGGCGCTATTCAAGGTCACCGACACCCGAAAGCACGGCGATGCCCACCTGCATGCCGGGCGAGTCGAATCCGGCAGCTTTGCCGTCGGCGATACGGTCACCGCGACGGTCGACGGCGCCACCCGCCAGGCCACTGTACTGAATCACAGCGCGACTCACCTGCTGCACGCGGCGCTGCGCAAGGTTCTCGGTACGCACGTTCTCCAGAAAGGCTCGCTGGTCGCACCCGACCGCCTGCGTTTCGATTTCTCGCACACGCAGGCCGTGTCGCCGCAGGAGCTCGACGAGATCGAGCGGCTGGTCAACGCCGAAATCCGGCGTAATTCCAGCGCAGACATCCGCCAGGTGCCATACGACGAGGCGATCAAGGCGGGTGCGATGGCGCTGTTCGGCGAGAAATACGGCGACGAGGTCCGCGTGCTCAAGTTCGGCGAGTTCTCGACCGAACTCTGCGGCGGCACCCACGTGCATCGCACGGGTGATATCGGTTTCTTCCGCATCGTCAGCGAAGGCGGCATCGCCTCCGGCATCCGGCGCATCGAGGCCGTCACCGGCGAAGGCGCGCTCGAAGCGGTCAAGGCGACGGATGGCGCGCTGAAGCGCGTCGCGGGGGCGCTCCGCGCGACGCCTGCCGAAGTCGAGGACAAGGTCGCCCAGCTTCTGGACAAACAGAAGAAACTCGAACGCGAGATCGCCACGCTGAAATCGAAGCTCGCTTCAGGCGGCGGCCAGGACCTGGCGGCGGGCGCGGTCCAGGTCAATGGCGCGAACGTGCTCGCGCTTCGCATCGATGGCGCGGATGCGCAGTCGCTGCGCGCGGCGGTCGATCAGCTCAAAGCGAAGCTCGGATCCGCCGTGATCGTGCTGGCGACGGTTGCCGACGACGGCAAGGTGACGCTGGTGGCCGGCGTCACCGAGGATCTGGTCGCAAAGGTGAGGGCTGGCGAACTTGCAAGCTTCGTCGCCGCGCAAGTGGGCGGCCGCGGCGGCGGACGGCCGGACTTCGCGCAGGCGGGCGGGAGCGACGCGTCGAAGCTCGAATCGGCGCTCGCGAGCGTGGCGACGCTTGTCGCCGGTAAGCTCGGAGGAACCTGAACCCGGACGCACGGTCGGAGAAGTTCGTGCTGACGCTTTCGCTGTCCTTGTTCCTGCTTGCTGCAGAACCGCCGGCAGCCGCTGAAC
>JALYJS010000211.1 GCA_030799345.1 Pseudomonadota bacterium
CTCAAAGCCGCTGACGTCATTCCTGGACTTCTCGTTGTTCGTGACGTTCTTCCCGCAACTCGTCGCGGGCCCGATCGTGCGTCCGGGACAGCTCGTGCCGCAGTTCGCGGTGCCGCGTCAGGCGACCAGCAGCCAGATGCTGTGGGGCCTCGGCCTGATCATCCTCGGCCTGTTTGAAAAGATCGTGATTGCCGACAGCGGTCTTGCGCAGAGCGCGGATGCCGTGTTCGGGGCGGGCAAACCGGTTGGATTTGCCGACGCCTGGCTCGGTACGCTGGCATTCTCCGGGCAGATCTTCTGCGACTTTGCCGGCTACTCGACGATCGCGATCGGCACGGCGCTCTGCCTCGGCTTCGCGCTGCCGGAGAACTTCCGCATGCCGTATGCGGCGATCGGGTTCTCGGATTTCTGGCGGCGCTGGCATATTTCGCTGTCCACGTGGCTGCGCGACTATCTCTACATTCCACTGGGCGGCAATCGCGGCAGCGAAGCGCGCACCTACGTCAACCTGATGCTGACCATGTTGCTCGGCGGCCTCTGGCATGGCGCGAGCTGGACCTTCGTGGTCTGGGGTGGCCTGCATGGTCTCTATCTTGCCGGCGAGCGCTGGATCCGCGGCCGCACCGGTGTCGCGGGCGACCCGGTCGGCGCGCTGAACCGCCTCGCGCTCGCGCTGCTGACCTACCTGCTCGTCAATCTCACCTGGGTGTTCTTCCGTGCGAAAACCTTCGAGGGTGCCGCGCGCATCCTGCAGGGCATGGCGGGGTTCGCGACGGAACCGGTCGCCGTGTTGCCGACCGTCTACATGATCAAGGTCGCGGTGATCATCACGGGCATGGTTGCCATCCAGTGGCTGATGCGAAAGCGCACACTCGAAGACGTGGTCGAGCGCGCGCCGTGGTGGCTCACCGGGCTCGTGGCCGCCGCGATGCTGTTCGCCGTGATCACGACCCAGGGCTCGGGCGAGGCCTTCATCTATTTCCAGTTCTAGGCGGCGACAATGACCCAGACGCAAGCACAGGATGAAATGACGGTTCGGAAGATTCCGGCGGCGCGCCTTGCCGCGATCGGCTGGCTGGTGCTCGCGCTGGTGGTCGCCGCGGTCGCAGCCTGGGAGTGGAAGATGCGGACGCTTGGCCTGCGGGCGGGCGACCTGGACGACAGCAAGTCGCAATGGGCGGTGGAGCGACGCAAGGTCGCGGCGGGCGAGCACGACGATGTCGTGATCATCGGTTCATCGCGCATCCTGTTCGATACGGATCTTGCGGTGTGGCGGGAGATGACGGGCCGCCGGCCGATCCAGCTCGCGCTGCCCGGCACCAATCCGCGCCCGCATCTCAAGGCGCTGGCAGAGAACAGCGATTACGCGGGCCTGCTGATTGTCGGCGTGACACCGGATATCTACTTCACCGACTGGCCCGGTATTCCGCTGTTCGCCGGACTCATCGACTTCTGGAAGGACGAAACGCCGGCGCAGCGGTTCGGCAACCGCCTGTGGGTCGAGTTGCAGCGACGTGTGGCCTTCCTCGACGAAAGTTACCGTCTGGGCACGCTGATCGATCGCAGCGTGGCCTTGACCGATCGCGAAGGCGTGCGCGGGCCGCAGCGGGATGTCTGGAAGCTGTCCGAAGTTACTGATGCTCGCCAGACGACGATGTGGCCGCGCCTGGAAACTGACGAGTTCCTGCGTGACCATGCGCGCTGGGTCTGGGGACCTTTCAGTGGCGAGCCACTGCTCGAGGATGCCGACGTTGCGCGCATCTGCGAGGAAACGCGCAAGCACGTCGAGGTGATCCGCGCGCGCGGCGGTGAGGTCGTGTTCGTGCGCGCGCCTTCCGCAGGGCTGTACTACGAAAGCGAGGAGCGCGGACAGCCGCGGGCGAGAAGCTGGGAACCGTTGCTGCGGACGACCGGCGCCTTCGGAATTCACTTTGAGGACTACCCGGAGATGCGGAATCTCGATGTGCCCGAATGGTCACATCTGTCGGGAGCCTCGGCGACCCGCTTCACGCGCGCCTACGTCGATGTACTCACCCGCGAAATGCCATGGTTGCGTGCGTCGCAAACCGGGGAATCCTCATGAAGATCCTGGCAGCGGTCGATTTCTCCGAGGTCACGGAACAGGTGCTGGCGACACTCACGCAGATGTCGGCGACGTTCCCCGTCCAGGTCTGGCTGGTCCACGTGGCGCCGCCGGATCCGGATTTCGTCGGTTACGAGACCGGCCCGCAAGTGGTTCGCGGACAGGTCGCCGCTGAGCACCATGCGCGGCACCAGGAGCTGCAGCAATTGGGGGACCGGCTGCGCGCCGCTGGGGTGGAGGTGACGGCGCTGCTGCTGCAGGGCCCGACGGTGACGACGATTATCGCGGAAGCGCAGCGGCTCGAAGCGGAAC
>JALYJS010000225.1 GCA_030799345.1 Pseudomonadota bacterium
CCGACAACCTCGACAAGTACCTCCGGGTCCGGCGCTTCCGCTTCGGCCGCGCGGAGGAGTTGAACCGCGTCGGGCTCGTGACCGGACTCGCCTGGACCGAAGTCGGCGGCGAACTGCTGACGATCGAGGCCGCCGTGGTCCCGGGCAAGGGCAAGCTGCTCTACACCGGACAGCTCGGCGAAGTGATGCAGGAGTCCATCCAGGCGGCGATGACAGTGGTGCGTAGCCGCGCCGACCAGCTCGGCCTCGAGACCGACTATCACCAGAAGATGGACGTGCACGTGCACGTGCCGGAAGGCGCGACTCCGAAGGACGGCCCGAGCGCCGGCAGCGGCATGTGCACGGCGCTCGTCTCCGCCCTGACGAAAATCCCGGTGCGCGCCAATGTCGCGATGACCGGCGAAATCACGCTGCGGGGCGAAGTGCTGCCGATCGGCGGGCTCAAGGAGAAGCTGCTTGCTGCCCAGCGCGGCGGCATCGAGACCGTGCTGATCCCGAGCGAGAACGAAAAGGATCTCGTCGAGATCCCGGCGAACATCAAGGACAAGCTCGACATCCGCCCGGTCAAATGGATCGAGGAGGTGCTGGAGATCGCGCTCGAACGCAGCCCGCAGGTTGCGGTAAAAACAGCGGCAGCGCCTGCGGTCGTCGAACCCGCCAAGGAACTCGAACGCCGCGCCGTGCGCCGGCCGACCAAGCCGCCTCAGCAGCATTGAGGGCGGTTTCCGTGGCTTGGCACCGTGGGGTCGATGCCGTATAGTTCCGCGCCTCCCAGGGGGCCGGAATCCGGTCCGCAGGGGTGCTTAGCTCAGCTGGTAGAGCGTCGCCCTTACAAGGCGAATGTCGCAGGTTCGATCCCTGCAGCACCCACCAGTGACCTGGAGCGGTAGTTCAGTTGGTTAGAATACCGGCCTGTCACGCCGGGGGTCGCGGGTTCGAGTCCCGTCCGCTCCGCCATCATCCTTAGAAAGGGTCGTCAGCAATGACGACCCTTTTTCGTTGCCGGCCAGGAGCGACATAAACGAGTCGGGCAAGACGACTCTCGCTCGCGGACTCAGCCCGAACTTATTCGCCCGCTCGCGAGGTCGTCTCGCCCGGCTCAGTTCCATCGGTCGCGGCAGGCGGCGCAGCGGGGTCGTGCTTGGCGAACCAGGCGAGGATGTAGGCGATGCGGGCGTTGAGCTGGCTTGGACGCTGGTCGAGCGCGTGCGGGGCGCCGGGCACGCGGACCAGCAGCGTGTCGATGCCGCGGATTCGCAGTGCCTGGTAATACTGCTCGGATTCCGCCATCGGCGTCCGGTGGTCCTGTTCGCCGGTCACGACCATCGTCGGGGTCTTGACGTTGCCCACTCGGGAGAGCGGTGAGCGCTGCCAGTAGGCCTCGTAATCCTCCCACGGCGGCGTGGCGAACCAGTACTTGTAGAAGACGTTCGGCAGGTCGGCAGTCAGTACGAAGCTCGCCCAGTTGATGACCGGCTTCTGCACCGCGGCCGCGCGGAAGCGATCAGTGGTTCCGACGATCCAGGCGGTCAGCACGCCGCCGCCGCTGCCGCCGGTGACGAACAGGCGGTTCTCGTCGACGCCGCCCTTGGCGATGGCCGCGTCCACCGCCGACATCAGGTCATCGTAGTCGCGCCCCGGGTAGGCGTGGTGAATCAGGTTGCCGAACTCCTCGCCGTAGCTCGTGCTGCCGCGGGGATTCGAGTACAGGACGACGTAGCCTGCGGCTGCGTAGAGCTGAAGTTCGGCGGCGAAGCGCGGGCCGTAGTTGGCGAACGGGCCACCGTGGATCTCGAGCACCAGCGGATACTTCTTCGCCGGGTCATAGCCGGGCGGGCGGATCAGCCAGCTCTGCACGCGCCGGCCGTCGGGCGATTCGCTCCAGAGCTCCTCGACGCTGCCGAGCGTGCGTGCGCCGAACAACCCGGCGTTGAGCTGCGTCAGGCGCCGCGTCTTGCCGCCATCGAACAACCCGACATCGGCCGGTGCCAGCGCGTCGTTCAGGCTGTAGGCGATGCTGCCGTCGCGCGCGACCGAAAAAGAGCCGCCACCATAAGGCCGCGACCAGCCCTCGCCGCCGAGGTCGTCGATGAGCGGCGTCACACGCCCGTTCAGGTCGATGCCGGCGACCCGGGTCGTGCCCTGATCGTCGTACTGGACGTAGATCGTGCGGCTGTCGCGGCTCCACGCCGGACTCTCGATGTCGCGATCGAGATCGGCCGCGAGCTCGCGGACTTCGCCGCTGTCGCGCCGCATCAGGTAGAGGCGGGCGCGCTGGTAGCCCTGGAACCGGTCGTCGAAGCCGGTATAAGCAATGTAACGGCCGTCAGGCGATGCCACCGGCGAGGCGTCCGGGCCAAAGCGCTTGGTCAACGACCGGATCGTGCCGCTGGCCACATCGATGACGTGCACTTCGGAGTCGGCCGGCATCAGGTCGGCGTCGGCGCGGCGATTCGCGGAGACCAGCAGTTCGCGTCCGTCGTGCGACCAGGACAAGTCATCGTGCTGCCACGCGCCGTCCGTGAGTTGACGCGCGGAGCCCCCGTCGGCCGGCACGACGAACACCTGACGGAACGCGTCCGGCAGGAAACCCTCACCGTCGGCGCGATACACCATGCGGTCGATCGCGGTGACCGGTTCCGCCCATTTGGCGCCTTTTGGCGGTTCCGGCAGGCTGACCTTGAGTGGAGCGCGCCGGACCGGCACCCGCATGATGAAAGCGAGCGTGCGGCCGTCGGGGGACCAGGCGAGTCCCGCGGGCGCCTCGACCAGGTTGGTGATGCGCGTCGTGACGCGCTCGGCGATCCAGTGGACGAAAATCTGCGCACCGCCGTCGCCTTCCGACGATACGAAGGCGAGGCGGCTGCCGTCGGGCGACCAGCGCGGAATGGATTGGCTGGCGCTGCCGCCGAGGAGGGGGCGGTGATTGGTCCCGTCCGGGCCGACCATCCAGATCATGCCGCGCCGCGTATCGGTGCGGATGTCAAACGAGCGGCGCACATAGGCGACCTGGCTGCCGTCCGGCGAGATCCGGGGATCGCTCGCCCATTCGAGGGCAAAAACGTCCATCGGCGCAAAGGGCGGATGGGGCGACGTCGCCGCCTGCGCGGGAATGCTTAAGAGGAATGCGAGGCAGGCCAGCGGCAGGAAGCGAATGAGCATGACGGACTCCGTGGATACGAGGCGCGAGCGCAATCATGCTACCCTAGCGCCCCGTTTTTTTGGACACCATGGATATCATGGTGCCGGGTCGTACTTTCGT
>JALYJS010000285.1 GCA_030799345.1 Pseudomonadota bacterium
GCGAATGTCACGACGACGGCGCTCGCACGCGCGAGTCCGGCCGACTCCAGCACGACCTCGTCTGCGGCGTCACCGAACATGACCGCATCGCCGGCCGCGCGCGCGGTGCGCACGCGAAACGGATCGACGTCCATCGCGAGGAATTCGAAGCCCTGGCTCTCGAGCACCCGCGCGACGTTCTGGCCGACGCGGCCATAACCGCACAGGATCACATGCTCGCGCCCGGCGAGCGCCCGGGTCGCTTCGTCGAAACGCGCCAGCCCGGTCGGCGTCGGCGCCGATTCGCGCAGGATGAATCGGGCAATGCGCTTGTTGTGCTGGATCAGGAGCGGCGACACGACCATGCTGAGCGTGATCGCGGCGAGCAGCGGCTGCGTGACGTCGGCGCCGATCAGCCGGTTCTGCAGCAGCAGCACGAGCAGCGCAAAGCCGAACTCGCCGCCCTGCGCCAGCACGATGCCGGTGCGCAGCGACTTGAACCAGCCGCCGGCGGACGGCCGCGCGACCAGCATGACGATCAGTGCCTTCAGCACGATCAGGCCGGCAAAAAGCGCGGCGACCGCCGGCAGCTGGCGTAACAGCTCGGGCATGTCGAGCTGCATGCCGATGGTGACGAAGAACAGGCCGAGCAGCGTGTCGCGGAACGGCCGGATGCCGGACTCGACCTGGTAGCGGTACTCGGTCTCGGCCAGCATCATGCCGGCGAGGAAGGCGCCGAGCGCGAAGCTGAGTCCGGCCGCGTGCGTCGCCCAGGCCGAGCCGATCGCGACGAACAGCACCGCGAACGTGAATAGCTCCGGCGCGCGGCTCTGCGCGATCTCGTGAAAGAGCGGCCGCAGCAGCCAGCGCCCGGCAGCGAGCACGATGACCAGCGCGATCGCCGCTTTGAGGATCGCGAAGCCGATCACCGAGGGCGCGTAGTCCTCCTGTGGCAGGGCGAGCACGCTCGCCAGCGCGAGAAATGGAACGATCGCGAGGTCCTGGAACAGCAATGTGCCGAATGCCAGCCGGCCGTGCGTGCGGTTGAGTTCGTCCTGCTCGGTGAGCTGCCGCAGCACGATCGCAGTAGAGGACATGGCCACGGCGCCGCCGAGCAGGACCGCGACTTCGGGTGCCAGGCCCCAGGCCCAGGCGATGGCGGCGACGGCCGCGGTGGTGGTGACGACCTGCAGCCCGCCCACCCAGAACACCTCGCCACGCATGGCGAGCATGCGCGGCAGGGAAAACTCGAGGCCGAGCGTGAACAACAGGAACACGATGCCGAACTCGGCCAGCGTCGTGGTGGTTTCCGTGGCGGTGACCCAGCCGAGGGCATGCGGTCCGACCGCCATGCCGACCGCGAGGAACGCGATGATCAACGGGAGGCGCAACCGGCGCAGCGCCACGACGACGACGAGGGTCGCGGCGAGCAGCAGCAAGACGTCGTCCAGTACGCTGTTGTCCAGGGGCGCGGCCTCCGGCCCCCATGTTATGCGCCCCGTTGCAGGCCCTGCTAGCATCGATCGCGACTCTGTGGAGGCGCCCCTTGCAGGTTGAAACGCGTGACGAAAATGGCCGCCGCCTGATGCGGATGCGCGGTCGCTGGACCGTCGAGGAAGCCGTCACGCTCGGGCCGCTCCTGCAGCAGGCAGCGCGGGGCGCAGGCCACGTCGTCGTGTTCGACGCGACCGGCGTCGAGAGGATGGATCTCACCGGCGCCTGGCTGCTGCACTCGCGGGAGCAGGAGCTCCTGCAATCCGGCAGTCGCGTCGAGTGGAACGGCGCCCGGCCTTCCCTGCTCGAGTTCATCGATCGCACGCGCGCGGGCCCGCCGAAGGAAGCGCAGGACGCCGAAACGCCGCCTGGCGTCCAGCGGGCCCTGCACGGGCTCGGGTTCTGGGCCGTGCGCCGCAAGGAAGCCGCGCTCGACTTCGTGGGCTTCCTGGGTGCAGTGACCGCCGGGTTCGGCCGCATCTTCGGCAGCGTAAAGCGTCTCCGGCTGCCATCCGTCGTCCGCCACGTCTATGAAACCGGCGTCACCGCGGTGCCGATCGTCGCGCTGATCGCCTTCCTGATCGCCGTGATCGTCGCTTACATCGGTGCCCAGCAGCTTCGGCAGTTCGGCGGGGAAATTTTTGTCGTCGATCTGGTGACGGTCGCCGTGCTGCGCGAACTCGGTGTGCTGTTGACGGCGATCATCGTAGCGGGACGCTCCGGCAGCGCATTTGCCGCAGAAATCGGTGCCATGAAACTGAACGACGAGGTGGATGCGCTCCGCGCCATCGGCATGGACCCGATCGAGGTGCTGGTGCTGCCGCGCATTCTCGGGCTCGTGATCGCGCTCCCGGCGCTCACCCTGGTCGCCGACGCGATGGGACTCGCCGGTGGCGCGCTCCTGTCCTGGTATCTGGTGGATATTCCGTTCAGCCAGTTCCTCGAGCGCGCGCAGGGTGCCATCGGCGAGACCACTTTCTGGGTTGGCATGATCAAGGCGCCCGTGTTCGCGGTGCTGATTGCGATGGTCGGCACGCTGCGCGGAATGCAGGTGCGGACCTCCTCGCGCGAGCTCGGGCGGCTGACCACGACGGCCGTCGTGCAGTCTATCTTCCTGGTGATCCTGGCCGATTCGGTGTTCGCCGTGATCTTCCTCGAGCTCGACATCTGATGGAACCCATCATCTCGGTCCGCGGGATCGTCAACCGCTTTGGGGCCCAGGTCGTGCACGACGGTCTTGACGTCGACATCCGACCCGGCGAGGTTTTCGGCATCGTCGGGGGCTCGGGCAGCGGCAAGTCGGTGCTGCTGCGGACCCTGCTCGGGCTCCAGAAACCGACCCAGGGCACGGTACACATCGAAGGGCAGGAGATCACCGCCCGGTCGGCACGGGAACTGCTGCCGGTGAAGCGACGTTACGGCGTGCTGTTCCAGCATGGCGCGCTGTTCTCGTCGCTCTCGGTCGCCCAGAATGTCGAGCTGCCGATCGCGGAGCATCACCGGATCGATGCTGCGATGCTGCGGGAACTCGCGCTGCTGCGGATCCGGATGGTCGGGCTCCCGGAGGACACGGCGGCGAAGTTCCCGGCGCAGCTCTCCGGGGGCATGACCAAGCGCGTAGCCCTGGCGCGGGCCCTGGCACTCGACCCCGCGCTCCTGTTTCTCGACGAGCCGACGTCGGGCCTGGACCCGATTTCAGCCGCTGCCTTTGACACACTGGTCCTGGAACTGCAGAAGGACCTGGCGCTGACAGTCGTGATGATCACGCACGATCTGGATACCATCTTCAGGGTGTGCAACCGGGTGGGTGTGATCGTCGAGGGCAAAATGATCAGCGGGACGCTCGACGAGATCGTCCGGCACGATCACCCCTGGATCCGGGATTACTTCCATGGCGAGCGCAGCCGCGCCTCGCGTGGACTGGCGGGAAAAGATGGATAGGGAAGCCAATTACGTCGTGGTCGGGGCCTTCGTGCTGCTGGTGCTCGCGCTGGGCGCCGGCATCGTCCTCTGGTACACGGACCGCGCGGAAGGCCAGCAGGAGGAGCGCTACGAGATCTACTTCAACGGCACCGTGTCCGGGCTGCCGGTGGGCGGCTCCGTGCGCTATCTCGGCGTGTCGGTGGGGCGCGTGGCGCGCATCAACGTGGATCCGCGCGATGCCGCGCGGGTTCGCGTGGTCGCCGATATCTCGACGGACGCGCCGATTCAGGGCGACACCGTGGCGCGTCTCGCCCTGCAGGGCGTCACCGGGCTCCTGTTCATCGACCTCCGGCCGCGCGATCCGGGGTCGCTGGCGCTGCCGCCCGTCGAGAGCATCAAGTATCCGGTGATTCCCTCGGAGCAATCGCAGTTCGACGAGCTGGTGAGCAGCCTGCCTGAAGTCGTTGCCAAGGCCGGCGAAACGCTCAACCGCATCAACGCCATGCTGTCGGACAAGAACATCGCCGCCGTCAGCGCGTCGATCGGTTACATGGAGCAGGCGACCGGCGACTTGCCGCTGGCCGTCGGCGAGGCGCGCGCGGTGTTCCTGGAGCTGCGCGCGGCAGCCACCGAGATCAAGGGCACCGCGCGGGCGCTGAACCAGCTGGCGGACACGGGCGGCGAGGACCTCGGCATTGCCGTCGCGCGGCTGCGCGAAGTTGCTGACAATGTCGCGAGTACGACCGCGCGGCTCGACCGGATGGTCGCGGCGAACGAGGGCGCGGTCAGCCGGTTCGCCGACGAGGGGCTCGCCGAGTTCCAGCAGCTGATGCGCGACACGCGCGAGGCCATGCGCGCAATCGATGCGCTGACTGAAAGCCTCGAGCGCGACCCCTCGCGCCTGATCTACAAGCCGGCGCCCACCGGGGTGGAGATACCGCAATGAAGAGACTGCTGGCATCGGCCGTGTCGTTCACCTGCTGCCTGTTGCTGGGCGCCTGTTTTGGCGGGCTGACGCAGGGGGCCGCGCCGCCGGTCAATTACCGGATCAACGCGCCGGAGCTCGCCGCGGGCCCGGCGGTCGCCGCGGACCTGCTGGTTTCCGTACCGTCTACGGCGCCGGGACTCGATGGCACCGGCATTGCCGGGCGCTGGCCGGCATCGCGCATGGACTACCTGGCCGGCGCGCGCTGGCCGGTGCGGACGCCCGCGCTCATCGAGTCCGCGCTGATCGAGGCATTGCAGGATTCGGGCCGGCTGCGCTCCGTGCAGGGCGACTTCGGCCGCTTTCGCACCACCCATACCCTGACACTCGAAGTGCGTCGCTTCGAGGCGGACTACCGGTCGGGCGAACCGCCCGTCGCCCACGTTGCGTTTGCGGTCACGCTCGGGCGGCAGTCGGACCGCGGCGTGGTCGCCGCATTCACGGTCGAGGCCGAGGAACGCGCGACCGAGAATCGCGTGTCTGCGGTGGTCGCGGCGCTCGACCTGGCCTTCGGGCGCGCGGCGAGCGAACTGGCCGGTCGGAGCCTGGACGCGATCGCGACCGATCTCGCGCGTCAGCCGCCGGCGAACATGGGTTTGTAGCCGGCCTCGCCGCGGACCTGCGCCAGCAGTAGCTGCAGGAAATCCTCGGCGGACATCGGCTCGCCGAACAGGCGGCCCTGGCCGTAATGGCAGTTGCGGCTGCGCAGGAAGTCGAGCTGCTGCTGCGACTCGATGCCTTCGGCGACGACTTCGAGGTCGAGGTTCTTGCCCATCTCGATGATGGTGCGCACCAGCGTTGCGTCCTCCCGCGACACCGTCGCATGGCGCACGAAGGACTGGTCGATCTTGAGCGTGCCGACCGGGAACTGCTGCAGCGCCGACAGCGATGAGTAGCCGGTGCCGAAATCGTCGATCGACAGGTGCAGGCCCATGGCGTGCAGCTCGTCGAGCAGGCGCACCATGCGGCTCGCCTCGGTCATGAGGGTGGTTTCCGTGATCTCGAGCTCGAAGTTCGACGGCGCGACGCCCATGTCGTCGAACACCGAGCGGTAGCGCGTCAGGAACTCGGCCTGGCGCAGCTGCTTCAGCGACAGGTTGATCGAGATCCGGCCGGGCTTGGGCACCTCGTTCTGCCAGCTCCGGTAGTCGCGGCAGACGCGTTTCAGCACCCAGACGCCGATCTCCTGGATCAGGTTCGACTCTTCGGCGAGCGGGATGAACTGCGACGGCGAGATGTCTCCGTGACCCGGCAGCCGCCAGCGGACCAGCGCCTCGGCACCGACCACGCGCCCGTCGCGAAGATCGACCTTCGGCTGGTACATGATCACGAGCTCGTCGCGCTCCACCGCGCGGCGGAGCTTGGCCTTCAGCATCAGGCGCTCGACCGCGATGGCGCTCATTTCCGGCGTGAAGAAACTGTGGCTGTTGCCGCCATTCTGTTTGGAGTAGTACATCGCCGCGTCGGCGTTGCGAATCAGGTCGACGACGTTGTCGGCATCGCGCGGGCAGAATGCGACGCCGACGCTGCCGGTCACGTACAGCTCGTGCTGCGAGAGGTTGAACGGGCGGCCGAGCTCGTCCAGGAGTTCGCGCGCGAGCGCGCTGATCGCGGGGCGGTTATCGGTCTCTGCGGGGAGATTCTCCACGAACAGGGCAAATTCGTCGCCCGCGAGCCTGCCGAGCATGGTGTCCGCGGGCAATTTCCCGCTCATGCGTTCGGTCAGGATCTCGAGCGCGCGATCGCCGGCGGAGTGGCCGAAGGTGTCGTTGACCTCTTTGAAGCGGTCGAGGTCCATGTACAGCAGCGCCAGTTCCCTGCCCGCGCGCCGGGCGCGCGCGATTGCCTGCTGCAGGGAATGCTGGAACTGCAGCCGGTTCGGGATCTTGGTCAGCGTGTCGTAACGCGCGAGGTAGCGGATGCGCCGCTCGGCGCGCTTGCGCTCGGTGATGTTGCGCGCGACGAAGATGCAACCCTGGAAGCGCGGATCTTCGGACGCCATCACCGAACCCGAGAGCGACACCGGCACGACCTGGCCTGCCTGGGTGCGCACGGTCAGCTCGAGCGTTTCGTTCGTCGCCTGCTCGATGCTGAAGTTCGGGCGGTCCTGGTCCGAGATCACGTATGCGAGGGGACGGCCCAGCAACTCCATCTGCGACCAGCCGAGCAACTGGGTTCCGGCGAGATTGATGCGCTTGATCAGCCCGTCGGGCGAGGTGATCAGGACGGCGTCATTCATGCTGTCCAGCATGATGTCGAGCGCGCGGCCGGTCGCCGCGTGGTCGGAGAGATTGATGCGCAGCCGCTCGACTGCACTGCCGAGCGCGCCGCCGATCCGGCCGACCGGCACTTCGATGCGTGTCGCCCAGTCGCCGGCGGAGAGCCGTTCGATGGCATGCAGCAGGTCAGCGAGCGGTGACTCGATGCGCGCCGCGAAACGCCACGCGGTCGCGAGCGCGATGACGAGCAGCAGTCCGAGCACCGCGAGCAGCCAGAGCAGGAGGTCCGAGTTTTCCCGCCCGGCGAGCCCGGCGACCGCGACCAGGCCGAGCACAATGACGAGCGCGACCGCCGATGCGGTCGCGATGGCGAGACCATGCTTTCGGAACAGCCGCTGCATGCGGTCTTGGCAGCCCCTGGCGGAAACCCGCATCATACCCGGGAAATCCGGGGTTCCCCAACTTGAACGGACTGCAACTGACTGGCCGTGACCGCGGCCACCTGGTGACGCTATCGGAGCCGCGCTGTCTGCTGCATGCCGCGGCGGTCGAGCCATTCCTGGCCATGCGCGCCGCTGCCGCGCGCGCCGGCTACGACCTGGTACCGGTTTCGTCGTTTCGCGACTTTGAACGCCAGCGCTCGATCTGGAACGCGAAGTATCGCGGCGAACGGCCGGCGATCGATCGCCGCGAACGGCCCGTGCGGATGAAGACGCTCGATCCCGGTGCGCGCATCGAGGCAATCCTCTGCTGGTCGGCGTTGCCGGGCGCCAGCCGCCACCACTGGGGAACCGATATCGACGTAGCGGACGGAAGCGTCGCCGGTTATCGGCCGCGGCTGGAAGCGGACGAGTATCGGCGCGGCGGCCCGTTCGCGGCGCTTTCCCGTTGGCTCTCCGCGCACATGCGGCATTTCGGTTTTTATTGTCCCTATGCGAGCCGTCGGCCGGGCGTGCAACCGGAGCCCTGGCACCTGAGCTATGCACCCGTGGCGCGCAGGGCGCTGGCTGCCATGACGACGGAGTTGCTGGCGTCCGCAATCCGAAACAATGACGTTGATGGCGAAGTGGAAA
>JALYJS010000300.1 GCA_030799345.1 Pseudomonadota bacterium
GCCGCAGACTCCGGCAGCGTGATCTGCTCGAGCCCCGGCAGCGATGCCAGACGCCCGCCGAGCGCGGGCAGCAGCGCCGCGCGCGCGGACAGCGCGAGCGTCGTGGATTCGTCCGCGCGGTGGCCCGCGTGCACGAGTTCCGCAAGCTGCGCGTACCAGGCCTCGGCCGCCAGCGTGAACTGTTCGCGGCGCAGCGTCGCGGCGAAGGAGCCCGCCTCCGTGTCGATCGCGACATCCACCGATTCCCGGTCCGACATCGCGGCCAGCCATCCGGGCAGCCGCTCATAGAGCTGCTGCTCGGTGGCCGCCTGGTGCAACGGATCGAAGCGCGTGCGCCGCACCATCGCCTCGCTGACGAGCTGGGCCCAGGCCGTGTAAATCGCCTTCAGTCCGGCGCGCGGCGCAATCTCGACGCGCCGGCGGCGCAATACCGCGGCACCGTGCATCTCGGTCAGCACCGACTGGTGAAACTGCACGTCGAGATGCTTCACCGAGGCGCGCGCCGGCAGGTCCGCGCAGGCGGCGACCGCGGCATCGACGACGCCCGCGACCGGGATGCCGACGCGACGCGCGATACCGAGCAGGAGTCCGACCTGGTGCAGGCGCATCGAGCCGGGCACTGCGAACACCGCGGAGTCGCCCTGCTCGGCAATCTCTTTCCACCACGACGACAGATGGGCGTGTGCGAGATCCGCATGCGACAGCGGCGGGTCGCGCTGTGCGTGCGATTCGGTCGAGAGATCCGACCAGAAGCGGTCGCTCGCGAGCACCGGCTGCAGGCGCGCGGCAGCGCCAGCCGGCGCGCCCACCCGCAAACCGGCCGGGTCCAGCAGCGCGACGCCGGGACTGGGCGCCGCCATCGCGCCATCGCGTACGGCGATGAGCGCCGCGTCCACCACTTCGATGCCGATGGTGGCCACGGTCAGCGCACCTGCAGGTTCCGCAGCACGCGGTTGTCGAGATAGGTTTCAGCGTCGAGCACGAAACGCTCCTGCGCGAGCTGCAGGTTGTGCAGCAGGAACATCAGCAGCAGCGACAGCATCAGCGCGACCAGCGTCGAATTGAAGGCGACGCCCAGGCCCTCGGTGACGCCCGAGATGTCGCCGGTCACTGCCTTGTGCGCCTCGGCGAGCGCGTTGCCGATGCCGCGCACCGTGCCGATGAAACCGATCGCCGGAATGGCCCAGGCGATGTAGCGGATCATCGACAGTTCCGAATCGAGGCGTTCGGCCTCCGCCGCGCAGACCGCGTGGCCCGCTTCGGACACGTCCTGGACATTGCGCGTCGCGCCGAAGCGCGCGAGCGCCGCCTTGGCCGCGCGCACGATCAATGTCTGCTGCTGCGGGCCCGGCAGCGACTCGAGCTGACGCACGTATTCGCGCGTGTCTTCCGGCAGGATGCGCATGCCTTCCGGCACGCGCACCGGATCCTGCTCGAGCTGTTCCCGCTCGCGCTTGGTCGCGATGGCCTTGTAGCCGATCATCGCGAGCGCCCAGATCATCAGGATCACGCAGCTCTCCTGCTCCCAGTCCTTCATGATCACGAACAGCGAGCGTTCCGGGACGTAGTTGGGATCCTTGCCCATGCTTTCCGTCTGCACGGCCAGCACCGCCTGCGCGTTCGGCCGCACCCAGGTCGCCCAGACGGTCTGGACCACGATCACCGCCGCGAGCAGCGCGCCCAGGCTGAACAGGAATTCTTTTGGATAACGGGTCTTCATGGGGCCCCTCAGATATCGATCGGGAACGAGACCGGAAAGTCCGCGCGGACTTTCTCGGTCGGATTGAATCGCGCCGGCGGCGGCCCGGCCGGCGCTGCATCCGCAGGCAATGGCGGCAGGGTTTCTTCATCTTCCGCCGGTTCTGCTTCCAGTTCCGGCGCCGGCGCCGGTTCCGTGGCGCCGGATTCCATGGGCGCCGGGTCGCCGGGCGCGGGCGCCGTCGGCGGGGTCGCATCGGAAGGCGGCGGCGCGTCGGTTTTCGGCGGCTCGATAGCCGCCGCGGTTGCGATGGCGAGCAGTGCTGCGACAGCGATCAGTCTTCGCATGGCGTCACTCCGCATATCGAGCGATCCGGAACCCGAGATCCGGGCGCGCGGCATTGCCTGAATCGCGCGAGGCAGTCCGTAGTTCAGGAATCTTGCCGGTGAGCCAGCCGGCACCGCGGATCACGTAATTCTCGCCGGCGCGTGGACCGACCGGATCCGTCGAGACGTGTTCGGGGCCGACGACATAGATGGAATAGCGGTCGGTCGTCCACTCGAGCACGTTGCCGCCGAGATCGTGGATACCGAGCGGGTTGGCCGGATAACTGCCGACCGGCGCGGCCACCCGATAACCGTCTTCATAACCGGAGATCGTCACCGGCGTCAGGTAGATCGCCGTCGCGTCGCCCCAGTTGCCCGATCGCGCCGGCACCGGAAGCCCATTGCCCCAGGGATACTTGCGGGTCGCCTGGCTGCCGTCGAAACGCGCCGCGAATTCCCATTCGGCCTCGGTCGGCAGCCGGTAGCCCGTGTTCACGGGATCGGCCAGTTCGAACCGGCCCCCACTACGCACATAGGCTTCCGGCAGGCCGTCGCGCTTCGACAGCCAGTTGCAGAATGCCGCGGCATCCTGCCAGGTGACGCGCGCGACCGGCTGACGCTCGAGGTCAAGCGATTCGTCCTTGAAGATGCCGGACAGGTGCTCGGCACGGAACTCGCGGAACTCGCGATTCGTCACCTGGTGGCGCGACAGGTAGAACGGACGCTGCAGCACGACCACGCGCTCGGTCTCGTTCGAGCGGCGCCCGGGCTCGCGGCGCGCGCTGCCCATCGTGAAGCGCCCACCCGTGACCAGCACCATTTCCTGGCCGAGGCCGGTGTTGCGGCCTGCCGGCATCGCCGCGGTGCGCGCTTCGCCCGCGGTGCGCAGCGTGTACTCGATGAGCTGCGGCTGACCTTCGCGCGGCGTGACCGTCGCGCGGAAACTCTCGAGCCCGGGTTTGCGCACTTCGATCACATGCGGCGCCGCAGGCAGCGACAGCGTCTGGTTGTTCGCCGGCCCGCGCGATGCGCCGTCCACGTAGAGCAGTGCATCGGCAGGCTCGCCGCGCACGCGGATCTCGCCGAGCACCGGCGTCAGGTCGAATGCGAGGCGCCGCTCCGCACGGCTTTCTATGTTCACGGTCTCGGAC
>JALYJS010000319.1 GCA_030799345.1 Pseudomonadota bacterium
TCCCCGAAACGCTCCACCCTCAGGAGCGCCGCTATTTATTGACCCAAAGCCGCCTTTGGGGATGCGGCCGGCTTCAGCGCCGTCTACTTAGCCTCGGCGCTCGTTTGCATCGCCGACGCCGGAGTTGCGTCCGCGATCACCAAAGTTGGCTGCCGGACACCGAGGGCCGACGGCCACAACATTCCTATTCTCCGAGATGCTTCCCGAAGAAGTTGGCGATCTCTCCAAAGGCCTCTTTCGTTTCCGGAACGCGATCATCAAACTGATAGTGTGCGTGCGACTGGCCTTCGAAAACCACGAGCTCCGCATCGACACCGGCCCGACGCAGCTTACGGTGCACGCGCACCGTGTTGCTCAGAAGCAGATCCCGCGTTCCCGTGGTCAGGATCGCGGGAGGAAACCCGTGCATGTCGCCATTGACGGGCGACAGCAGGGGATCAGCCAGATCATGACCATTTGCGTAAATCAGCGTGGCGGCATGGCAGAATCCATCGCGTGAAACCAGGATGTTGTCGACCATCTCGTTCGTATGGAAGCTGTCGCCATGCTTAGTGACGTCAGACATCGGACTGCCGGGCGCGATGGCGCCGGGGATGGGCAATCCTTGCGCACGCGCCCTCAATACCATCGACAAAGCGAGCGCACCGCCTGCCGATGTTCCGAAGAAGGCGATGTTCTTTGGGGCAGTGGTCTTCAGCACGGCCCCGTAGACCGTGACCGCGTCGTCGATTGCGGCTGGGAAATAGGCCTCGGGCGGCATGCGATAGTCGACCGAAATCACCTTGTACTGGCCGAAACCCGCCATCATGATCCCCTCGGGGGTACCGGATTCCCCGGGGAAAAGCACGTAACAGCCGCCGTGCGTGTGGATCAGCACCTTGTCCTGATTTTCCGGCGGGATGGTCTTCGGCGTGATCACATGCACCCTCACGCCGTCGACGGCGTCGGGCGCGACCGTGACCTGCATCCGGTCCTGCAGGCTCGGGATGCCCTTCACCACATCCGCCGCTTGCGCGTCAGCGAATGCCCGAGCCTCCTCGCCGGTCTTCCACAGCGTTTGCCAGAAGGGGAGCAGTGGCTGCTGCTTGATGAAGTTCTGCATAGCGGGGCTGATGTCGGCAGTCGGCACCGGCAGGTCCCTGGCCGGTACGCTGAGCGGCGCGGCAGATTCATCCGCATGACCGAGCGACATGGACGCGCCGCTGCTGGCCGTGGCGCTGGTAGGAAATGTTTTGCGCGTCACGGGCGGGGCCTCCTTTGCGAACGATCCGGGTACGGTGTCCCATCGGTGTGCGAATAGCCCGCGCGCCCGAGGACGCCCAGCAAGTCGATGCCGGGATAGTGGACCAGGCCCTCCAAGCGATTGCGGGTGCCGAGCTCGAGGATCACGGCGTCATCCTGCGAGCAATTCTGCAGGCAATGGCCATCGCCTGCCTTGAAACCGGCGCAGTCACCGGGATGCAAGAACATCTCACCGCCGTCAGTGACCAGCACGACCTCACCTTCGAGCACGTAGACGAACTCGTCCTCATGGTGTGCCAATGTCGCTGGCTCGACCAGGCGCCGGGTTGCAGGCGGGGTTGACGCCGAACTGGTCGAGACCGGCGACATCGCCAGTCTCGTTCGGCTCCGTTTTCGGCACGGCTCGTCGTAGGGCGGCGGATAGAGCGTGCCTTCGACGACCTTTGCCTCGGCGACGTTGATTTTCGGCATGGGATGCCTTCCAGTACCGGCGGAATGAATGCTGGCCGGAGTCGCTCGCTCATCCGGCGAATGCTGCAGTCGGTCAGTCTTTTGTCTAGCAGGCCTTCATCCTACGCCAAGTCTCATTCTTGCACAAGCAGGCATTCAATTGCCTCGGGCTTGAATTCTTCAAGCGTGATAATTCACCATGGTAGACAGCAAGAAAGTCCGGCAGGTTAAAACCAAAGGAGGCCCTGTCGAAAAAACTAAAAAATTACCGGCAGCTCTTCCGGATAAAGTCATTGGGTTCATGACTTCCTCCGCGCAACGCATGGATCGCCAGATGGCGACACTCATTAGCTTAACAGACAAATGTCAATTCGCTAGTCGCGCTCACCCATGC
>JALYJS010000388.1 GCA_030799345.1 Pseudomonadota bacterium
AAACTGGCGTTCAGCACTGATTACAGCGAGGGCACGCAACGGCACATCCAGCCGAACCAGCAGGGTGTCAAGAAAGGCTACGACCCTTACGACAGCGGCCTCCTGGTCAAGAAAGAGTGGAAGAAGAAAAAGGACCTGCGCAGGCTGTCCAGCTGGATCAAGTCCCGGAAGCCAAAAGGCGACTAGCGCTTATTGACCGCGCGTAGTCTCACGCGCAGGCTCGGCCGATGAATGAGCTGACCCTCGTCATCGGTACCCGCAACTACAGTTCCTGGTCCCTGCGGCCCTGGCTGCTGATGCGTCATCTCGGCCTTCAGTTTTCCGAGCGCCAGTACCATTTCGGCACGCCGGAGTTCGACAGCGAGGTCCCGAAACTGTCGCCGACGAGGCTGGTGCCGGTCCTGATCCACGGCGAAAGGCGCGTCTGGGAATCGCTGGCGATCTGCGAGTACGCATCGGAACTCGCGGATGGACGCGGCTGGCCTGCCGATCCCGGACTGCGCGCGAGCGCCCGATCGGTCGCGACCGAGATGCACGCGGGATTCCACGCGCTGCGCGCCGCCTGCCCGATGAATGTCCGCGCAACCGGTCGTCAGGTGCCAATGACCCCGCCTCTGGCCCAGGACCTCGCCCGCGTCGACGCCATATGGTCCGGCTGTCGCCGTGACAACGGCGAGCGCGGTCCGTATCTCTTTGGCGAGTTCAGCATCGCCGACGCGATGTATGCGCCGGTCGTCCTGCGCATACGCAGCTACGGCCTGCCGCTGTCCGAACTCGCAGCGCGTTACCGGGACACCCTGCTGGCCGACCCGCCGCTGCAGGAATGGATCGATGCCGCCTGCGTTGAAACTGTGGTCGTGCCTCACGAGGAAGTCGGTGCCGGCGCCTGAGCAGGAGTCCGCCATGACCTGGGCGAGCGCCATCGGACTCGGTGCGCCCATCGAAGCCGCGGCGACGGGCGCCGCCGGCCAGCTTGCTGGCGCATTCGAGGGTCAGCGGCCGGATCTCGCGATCGTGTTCGCCTCGGCCGCCTACGGCCAGTCGATCGAGGAACTGCCGCAGATCCTGCGCTCGCTGCTCGGCGACTGCCTGCTGTTCGGCTGTAACGCAACCGGCCTCATCGGCGGCGGCATCGAGGAAGAGGAAGAGCCGGGCATCGCGATACTGTGCGGGCGCCTGCCCGACGTCACGTTCTCGGCGCTGCACCTCGAGCAGGCGACGCTGCCGCCGCTCACGGCATCGCGCGAACACTGGTGGCGAAAACTGGACATCGGACCCGAGTCGTCGGCGAGCTTCGTGCTGCTGGCCGACGCCGCGACATTCGACGCGGAGTCCTGCGCGCGCAGCCTCGATCGCGCGTATCCGGGAGCCACTGTCATCGGCGCCCTATCGACCGGCTCCCGGGCGCCGGGTGCCGCGCGCCTGCTTGCGACTGACGGCCTCCAGAGTGCCGGGGCGATGCTGCTCGCGCTCACCGGCAACGTCGTCATCGACACGGTGCTTGCACAGGGATGCAAACCGATCGGAGATCCGCTGTTCGTCACTGCCTGCGACGGCAACCTGATCACCGAGCTCGATGGCCGCCGCCCGAAGGAATTGCTGACGGCCCTGTTCACGCAGCTCGACGAGGCGGATCGCACCGGCTTCGGCGATTCGCTGTGCATCGGATTCGCATTGCCCGGTCCGCGCCAGAGCGTGGGCGCGGGCGATTTCCTGATCCGCAACGTGCTGGGGCTCGATCCGGACACCGGCGCGCTATGGGTCGGCGCGCGGCTCGCGCCGAATGCCGTCGTGCAATTCCACCTGCGCGACGGCGGCATCGCCTCGCAGGAACTCGAATCGCGTCTCGGCGAATCGCTTGCCGCGCGCCCGCCGCCGGAGGCGGCGCTGCTCTTCGCCTGCGCCGGTCGCGGCCGGCACCTGTTCGGCGTCACCGGCCATGACTCCGGAACGTTGCGACGCCGGATCGACATTCCGGTCGCCGGCATGTTCAGCGCCGGGGAGATCGCGCCGGTGCAGGGAGCGACGTTCGTTCACAGTTATTCCAGTGCGTTCGGCCTGATCCGGCGCCGGAAAGCGCCCGCCCCCTGATAGAATCCCGCGCAGCCCCGGGGAATCCAGCCATGCGCCCAGTCCTGCTGCTAGCCGCGATGGCGGCCTGCCCTTTTTCCCTTCACGCCGATGTCCGCGGCCTGACCGCTGCCGATCTCGTTTCTCTTTCGCGCATCAGCGAGCCCGCGCTTGCGCCCGACGGGCGGACGCTCGCGTACACGCTGCGCGAGACCGATCTCGCAGCCGATCGCGGCCGGAGCGATATCTGGCTGCAGGACATCGAAGGCGGCGCCGCGGCGCGGCGCTTCACCACCAGCGAGGAAAACGACTCGGCAGCCGCTTGGGCGCCGGATGGTGCCGGCATCTTCTTCCTGTCCTCGCGTTCCGGTTCTGCGCAGGTCTGGTTCCTGGCGACCGCGGGCGGCGAAGCGTCGCCGGTGACCGAGCTGCCGGTCGACGTGGCGGGATTCCGTGTTTCCCCGACCGGCGACCGTCTCGCACTCGCTCTTGACGTGTTTCCCGACTGTGCCGATCTCGACTGCACGAAGAAGCGGCTCGACGAGCGCGGTTCGGCAAAGCAGCGGGGCCAGGCTTACGATCAGATATTCATCCGCCACTGGGACAAGTGGAAGGACGGGCGGGTCTCGCAGATTTTTTCGGCGGTGCTCGACGGCAGCCGCAAAGTCATGGGCCCGCCCATCTCGCTCACCGCCGGAATCGACGCCGACGTGCCGTCCAGACCCTTCGGCGGGCGCGCGGATTATTCCTTCAGCCCCGACGGCCGGCAGCTCGTGTTCGCGGCGCGCGCACGCGGCCGTGGCGAGCCACTCTCGACCAACTTCGACATCTGGCGCATGGCTGCGAACGGCAGCGGCACGCCGGTCAACCTGACCGGTGACAATCCGGCCTGGGACGCACAGCCGGCGTATTCGCCGGATGGCCGCTCCATTGCGCATCTGGCGATGGAGCGCCCCGGCTTCGAGGCGGACCGGTTCCACCTGGTCGTGCGCGATGCGGCGACTGGCGCTATCCGGTTCACGACGCGGGACTGGGATCGCTCGATCGGCGCGTTTCGCTATGCTGTCGACGGCAGGCAGATTTACGCCGTCACCGATCACCTCGGTCAGCACCCGCTATGGTCCATCGACCTCACGAGCGGCGCGCGGGACATGCTGACCGGGCCGGGCTATGTCACGGAGTTTGACGTAGCCGCGGGGCGCGTCGTCTACGCGATGCAGCACCTCGCCTCGCCCGCGGAGTTCTACCTGATCGCGGGTGCCGCCGAACCGGCGCGTGTCAGCAACGTCAATGGCGCACGCCTGGCGGACCTTCGTTTTGGCGAAGCCGAGCAATTTCGTTTCGCGGGTGCCGGCGGGGCGGAAGTCTTCGGCTATGCGATGAAGCCGTGGAACTGGCAGGCCGGCAAGAAGTACCCGGTCGCGTTCATCGTGCACGGCGGCCCGCAGAGCAGTTTCGGCAATTCCTGGAGCTATCGCTGGAATCCGCAGGTTTTCTCGGGCGCGGGCTACGGCGTCGTGTTCATCGATTTCCACGGATCAACCGGCTACGGACAGGCCTTCACGGATTCAATCAGCCGGGACTGGGGCGGCAAGCCGCTGGAGGACCTGCAAAAAGGCCTCGCGGCGGCTCTAGTGAAGTATCCCTGGCTGGACGGCGATCGCGCCTGCGCGCTTGGCGGCTCATACGGCGGCTACATGGTCAACTGGATCGCCGGGAAATGGCCGGACCAATTCCGTTGCCTGGTCAATCATGCGGGCCTGTTCGATCACCGGTCGATGTACTACACGACGGAAGAACTGTGGTTCGTCGAGTGGGATCACGGCGGACCCTATTACGCCGACCCGGCCGCGCACGAAAAATCGAATCCGGCGCATCACGTGACGGCGTGGAAATCGCCGATGCTGGTGATTCACGGCGCCCTCGACTTCCGCGTGCCCTATACCCAGGGCATCGCGACCTTCACCGCGCTGCAACGGCAGGGCATCGAGAGCCGCTTGCTGTACTTCCCGGACGAGAATCACTGGATCCTGAAGCCCGCCAACAGCCGCCAATGGCACGATGAGGTGCTGGGCTGGCTGGATCGCCACCTGCGCAATTAATCCTGCCGCCATTTGGCGCGGTAGGACAGGCCGAGTGCGATGAGGCGCTGGAGCAGCGCGGCATAATCCATGCCCCCCGCAAGCGCCGCGTACGCGAAATCCTCTTCCTTCTCGACGTTCGGATTCGCGTTGGCCTCGAGGAAGTATGTGGTCCCATCCGCGCGCACGCGGAAATCCATGCGCGCGTAGCCGGTCATGTGCAGTGCGCGATAGATCCGGCGCGCGAGCTTGTCGAGCCGGGCCGCAAGCCCCTCCGGAAGGTCGCGCGCCACATCGCTCGTGATGCCGTGCCGGGCCTGGTATGCGCGATCCCACTTGGCCTTGCGCGTCGCGATTCCTGCGCGCCCTGCCTTCAGTTCCCCGAAGATGAACTCCCACGGCGGCAGCGTGCGGATACGGTCATTGCCGATGACGCCGACGTAGAACTCCCGGCCCTCCACATACTCCTCGACCAGCGCATCGGACGAAGTGTGTTCATGGATGAATGCGATGCGCTCGCGCAGCCGCGCCGCGTCGTCGACGATCGATGCCTGCGAAATACCGAGCGATGCGTCCTCGGTCGCGGACTTCACGAACAGCGGATAGCGCATTCGCGCCGGTATCCGGATGGCCCTGCCGCGCGCAAATACGGCGAACTGGGGTGTCGGGATCCGGTGATAGGCCAGAAGCTGCTTCGACAGCACCTTGTCCCGCGACAGCATCATGCCGCGAGGATTGCAGCCGGTATAAGGCTGACGCAGCAGCTCGAGCCACGCGACGATGTGCTGGTCGTAGGTAACGATGCCGTCGAATTCCTCGAGCAGGTTGAAGCAGATCTGTGGCCGCCAGTCCGCCAGCGCGGTCCTGAGCTCCGTCAGGCTGTCGCCGATTCCCATCGGCCGCACTTCGTGACCGCACTCGCGCAAGCAGCTGATCACGTCGAATTCGGTGCGGTACTCCGCCGCGTCCTGCTCGCGAACGCCATCGAGCGACTCCGGCGGCACGAGTGTCTCGTGCACCAATACCAGGATGCGGAGCCTCGGCACCGCCTAGCCCCGGGCGCCGTCGTGCAGCGCGTCCGCCATGGACTGGATTTCCACGCGGCGCGCGAGTTCGTGCAGCCATTCCGCGGGGAGCGCCGCCGCGCCGTAATGCGCTCCGGCGAGCTGCCCCACGATCCCTGCCGCCGCCAGCGCATCGCCGCCGCGGCTGGCTGCGAGTTCGATGCACTGGCGCATATCGTTGCCCCCGTCGAACGCGGAAAGCGCCGACTCCAGAGCGGACGCCGCTGCTCGCGAGCCGGCCACCAGCCGGCTCGGCTTGCGTCCGCGCCAGGAACCGAGCGCGACGTCGCGAACGCGCGGCTTCAGGACTGTCGCATCCCAGAATCCCGGCGCCGGTTCGTACATCGGCGCCAGCAACGTCGCTTTGTCCTCGCCCGCGAAAGCCCCGGCCAGTAAGGCAGCAACGTAGCGCACGGCATCGAGCGTCAATGGCGCCTGATGCGTGATGCGGGCACAGAGCACCGCAGCCTCCATCGCTGCGCGCGGATCGGCGTAATGCCAGGCCACTGCGGGCCCGATGCGGGCCAGCGGTTCGGCTTCGGCTCGTGCCGGGTCGTGCGACCCGGCAAAGGCATTGCCCGTCCACTGCGCTGCCGCGAGTGCGCGCACCGTCGCCGCACCGGCACCGACACAGACACCGGTGCTCGACCACAGTCCGGCGCGCTGCCACGATTGGTAACGCTGCACCTGGTCCTCGGCGTCGCTGCCGCCGCAGGCGATGAAGCTGTCGGCGAGGCACAGTGCCATCGCGGTTTTGTCGGCCCAGGCCCCCGCCGGCAGTCCGTGCGCGGCGTGACCCTGGGCCTCCGCCGCCGCAAGTCCGAGCAGCATGCCGCGCACGCGATCGCGGGAATCGGCTGCAGCCTCGTGACCCGCATCGAGGCCGGGCCTCCATTCGCGCACGAAATCGCATTGCGCCTCGGTTTCCGGCACCGACGGCCAGGCTCCGGAACGCGAGCAGCTTTGCCAGCGCTCGTTCAGCTGGGCGAGGGCGCCCTCTCCGCTGAAGCCGCCATTGACCAGCCAGCAGCCGGCGACGAGATTGGTGCGACCGATGCCGGCACGGCAGTGCAGATAAATGCGCCGGCCCGCGGCAAGCGCGCGGTCGAGTTCATTCAGGATGTCCTGCATAAGCCCGAGCGACTGCGGCAGCCCGTGATCCGGGATGGGCATGCGCCGGTATTCCACCGGCACGGACGCAGGCAAGGACGTGAGGTAGCGCTCATAAGGTTCGCGCTCACCCAACTCGGTCAGATCGATGAAAAAATTGATGCCGTTTGCGAACAGGAGGCGCAGACGCACCTGGGTCTCGGCTTCGTCGCGGCCTCCCGGATACTGGCCGCAAAGTATCCGGCCGGGTTCCAGCCAGTAGCTGTTCGGCAGTGGCGGCGCTTCGTCGGTCACAGTGTCCGGAAATCGAATGCAGCGGGATCGGCGAGGTGCGAAGCCTCGACATTGCAGATCGCGGTGAAGATGGAGTCGACGCGACCAGGGCTCGCGCGATCCCACTCCGCCAGCATGCGGGCGATGGCCTGGCGCTGCAAATTCGGCTGCGAGCCGCAGAGCGTGCAGGGAATGATTGGAAACTCACGCGCCCGCGCGTAGCGCTCGATCTCGCGTTCCGGCACGTAGCAGAGCGGGCGGATCACGACATTGGTTCCGTCGTCGGACCGGAGCTTTGGCGGCATCGCTTTCAGGCGGCCGCCGTGAAACAGGTTCAGGAACAGCGTCTCGACGATGTCATCGCGGTGGTGGCCGAGCGCGATGCGCGTGAAACCCTGTTCGCGCGCAAACCGGTACAAGGCGCCGCGGCGCAGCCGGCTGCACAGGCCGCATTGCGTGCGTCCTTCCGGAATCACGCGCCGCACCACCGAATAGGTGTCCTGCTTTATCACGTGGTACAGGACGCCGAGCGACTCGAGGTAATCGGGCAGCACGCGCTCCGGAAATCCCGGCTGCTTCTGGTCCAGGTTCACTGCGCAGAGATCGAAACTGACCGGCGCGGCACGTTTGAGCGACAACAGCATGTCGAGCAGCGTGTAGGAATCCTTGCCGCCGGACAGGCAGACCATGACGCGGTCGCCCTCGCCGATCATGTTGAAATCGGCAATGGCCTTGCCAACCAGGCCGCGCAGCCGTGCCGCGAGACGGCGGAAATTAGCCGAGGTTTCGTTGCGCGCCGGGATCATGCCGTCATTCTAGTTTTCAGAAACGTACTTGCGCTCCAGGTAGCGCAGGAATGGCGTCGCGGACAGCGGCCTGCCGGTGGCGTGCTGGACGAGCTGCGGAACGCCCATGCTCGCGCCGGTCGAATGCACGCGCTCGCGCAGCCAGTCGAGCAGCCCGCCGAACTGGCCGGCGGCAATCTCGCCCTCGACGCCCGGACGCTGTTCGCGGATCGTTTCCCACAACTGGCCGGCGATGACCGCACCCACGCCATACGAAGGAAAATGACCGAACGAGCCTACCGCCCAATGGATGTCCTGCAGCACGCCCTCGAAATCGTTCGCCGGCACCAGGCCGAGCCGATCGGATGACAGCGTGTTCCACGCCTCGCGCAGATCCTTGACCGCAAGCTCGCCGGACAGCAGGCGGCGTTCGAGTTCGTAGCGCATCCAGATGTGGGTCTGGTACGTGAGCTCGTCGGCATCCATCCGGTTCGGACCGCGCGCCACCCGGTTGAGCCAGCGGTAGAGGTTGTCCTCGGACCACTCGGGGCCGGCGGCGCCGTAATGTTTCTCGAACAGCGGCCGCAGGTAAGTGACGAAAGCGCGGCTCCTGCCCACCATCATCTCGAGCAGCAGCGACTGGCTTTCCTCGAGCGCCATCCCGCGATCCTGGCCCACCGGCTGATCCACCCATTCCGACGGGAGGCCGAGGTCGTAGAGCGCCTGGCCGGTTTCGTGCAGCGCGCCGAGCAGTCCCTGGAACGGGTCCTTCAGCTGGAATTTCGTGGTGACCCGGATATCGCCGGGCACGCCCTCGGTGAACGCATGGTCGCTGTCATCGAACCGGCCGCGATCGAATGGAAAACCCAGCGCTTTCATGACATCGATGCAAAGCCCGCGCTGGCGGCTCACGGAAAAGCGGCCCTCGATCGTCAGCGGCGGTTTCCTGGCCTGCAGTTCGATCGCCTCGGTGACGAGGCCAGGCAGGCGCTGGGTCAACGGCGTGAAGATCGCGTCGATGTCGCGCGCCAGCAGCCCCGGCGTGAACTCGTCGGCCAACGCATCCCAGGGTTCCAGCGAGAATCGCTGGCCGAGCAGCTCGGCCTTGCTGCGGACGAGCTTGATCGTCTCCTCGAGCTGCGGCGCCAGCACGCCGAAATCGTTCGCTTCGCGGGCCTCGCGCCAGCGCGCTTCGGCCCGGGCGAAGGCTTTCGCCATCCGCGCGATCAGTGCCTGGGGCGTCGCAATGGCGTGGTCGTGCAGTCGGCGCATCTCGCGCAGGTTCGCGCTTTGCCAGCCGGCCAGCGACTGCGCATTCGCGCGATCGAGCAGCCGCGAGATGCGCGGCGAGATCAATAGCGTATGGCACTCGATCTGGAGGGCCGCCAGCTGGTCGCCCCGGAGATCGGCGCTGCCACGGGGCATGGTGACCGCCGCGTCCCAGCGCAGGAGGGCGAGCACGCCCCGGAAAGCATGCAGCCGCCGGAACTCCTGTTCGAGTTGGTGATAAGGAGTCGCCGTCGCCAAGTCTGCTCCTTGCCGCCGGTCGGCCCCTGGGCTGTCCCGCGGGATTTCGCGGGGGCCCTGATTCTATCAGCCCGGGGTGAAAACCCCGGCTTGCGAATGCGAAAACCGCTTATTGTTCAATTACTTGCGGTCTGATAGCTTGGCTTGACACTCAGGCGCTGCCGGTCGCCTCCGGGGTCTCGAGCTCGAGTTTCTCGAGGCGCTTCGAGAGCGCTTCAGGCGAGCGGGTATAAGGCGCCAGCAAGGCATAGAAGGACGGAACGACATATAGAGAGAGCAGCGTCGAGAACGCGACGCCAAAAATGACGACCACGCCGATGGTCGACCGGCTGGCCGATCCGGGGCCGCCGGAAAACACCAGGGGCGATGCGCCCATCATCGTGGCAATCGACGTCATCATGATGGGCCGCAGGCGCACGGCTGCGGCCTCGACGATCGCCTCCCGGACGGTTCGTCCCTCGTCCCGCAGCTTGTTGGCGAAATCCACGATCAGGATGCCGTTCTTGGCCGCGAGACCCACCAGCATGACGATGCCGATCTGGCTGAACAGGTTGAGCGTGCCGCCGGAAACCCACAGCCCGATCAACGCGCCCAGCACCGCGAGCGGCACGGTCAGCATGATCACGAACGGATGGATGAAGCTTTCGAACTGTGCGGCCAGCACCAGATAAACGATCAGCAATGCCATCGCAAACGTGAACAGCACGGCGCCGCCCGCTTTCTGGTATTCGCGCGACTCGCCCTTGAAGTCGAGCTGGGCGATTTCCGGCAGCTCCTCGGCCGCCGTCTGCTCCATCCAGGCCAGGGCTTCGCCCAGCGTGTAGCCGGGCGCCAGATTGGCCGTCAGCGTGATGGCGCGCAGCCGGTTGAAGCGATTCAGGCTGCCGGGCTCGGCCACCTCGGAGAGCGTCACCAGGCTCGACAGCGGCACGAGCTGGCCGCTGCGCTGAGAGCGCACGTAGAGGTTCTCGAGACTGGACGGCGAGGCGCGATCGTCCGGTTCCGCCTGCAGCACGACGTCGTACTCCTCGCCGTCCTCGACGAAGGTCGTGACGCGCCGGGAGCCCATCATGGTCTCGAGCGTGCTGCCAATCTCTTCGGTGGATACGCCGAGATCGGCGGCGCGCTCGAAGTTGATCTCGACATGCAGCTGCGGCCGCGTCGCCTTGTAGTCGGAGTCCGCCTCGAACAGCTGCGGATTGTCCGCCATGCGGTCGAGCATCCGGTCGCGCCACTCGGCGAGCTCCGCGTAGTCCGGCCCGCCGAGCACGACCTGCAGCGGCTGGCCGCCGCTGCGCACGAGACCGCTCCGGACCCGCGGAAAGGCGCGAATCGTCGGAATTGCCGCAAGTTCTGAGCGGAGCTGGGCGACGACCTCGTCGGTCGAGATGTCACGCTGGTCCCAGTCCTGGAGGAATACGATAGCCTGCCCCGTGTGCATTTCCTCGCTCGCGCCGAAGCCGCCGGGCACGCGGGTATTGATGCGCTGGATCGGCTGGTCCTCACCGATCTTTTCCGCCATCAGCGCTTCGACCTTCTGTATCTGGCTCACGGTGTAATCGAAGCCGGCGCCTTCCGGGCCCTCGAACAGGATGAAGAACGCGCCGCGGTCCTCGGCGGGCGCGAGTTCCTTCGGCACGATCTGGAACAACACGAAGCTCAGGATGGCGCTGCCGATGAGCACGCCGGTGAACAGCAGCGGCTTGCCAATGGTGCGTTCGACCTGGCTCCTGTAGCCGGCCGACAGCCGGGCCAGGTGGCGATGGATCCAGGCGTCGAGGCCGCGCGGCTCGGTATGCGGCCGGATCAGCTTGGACGACATCATCGGGGTCAGCGTCAGCGCGACAAAACCGGAGATCGTCACGGCACTCGCCAGGGCGACCGAGAGTTCGCGGAACAGCCGGCCCGTATTGCCTTCCATGAAGCCGATCGGCAGGAAGACCGACACCAGCACGACCGTGGTCGCGATGACCGCGAATGCGACCTGAGCGGTGCCGCGCCGCGCCGCAACCAGCGGCGGTTCGCCGAGGTCGGCGCGCCGCTGGATGTTCTCGACGACCACGATGGCGTCGTCCACGACCAGGCCAATGCACAACACGACTGCGAGCAAGGTCAGCAGGTTGATGGTGAAGCCGAAGGCCCACAGCGCGGCAAAGGCCGAGACCAGGCACACCGGAATGGTCACGGCTGGAATCAGGGCCGAACGCACGCTGCCGAGGAACAGGTAGATCACGACAATGACGAGCAGCATCGCCTCGATCAACGTCAGGAACACGCGATCGATCGCCGCGCCGATGAACACGGTACTGTCGAATGCGACGAAGATGCTGGTGCCTTCGGGCAGGCTCTTCTGGATCTCCTCGGCAACCTTGCGTGCCGCCTGCGCGACTTCGAGGCTGTTGGCGGTCGAGGTCTTGACGATGCCGAGACCGACATTGGGTTCGCCATTGCTGCGGTAGTAAGCACGGCGCTCCTCGGAAGCGCGCTCGACGCGGGCGACGTCGCCCAGGCGCACCAGGTAGCCGTCCTCGCCCTTTGCGAGTGTCATGCGGGCGAAATCTGCGGGCTCGCGGTATCCGCGCTGTACGCGCAGCGTGAAGTCGCGGTCCGTGGACTCGAGCGAGCCGGCGGGAAGCTCGACATTCTCGCGCTGCAGCGCGGCCTGCACTTCGGCGACGGTCAGGCCGCGCGCGGCCAGCGCCGAACTGTCGAGCCAGATCCGCATGGCGTAGCGCTGCTGGCCGCCGACGCGGATGCGCGCCACGCCATCGAGCGCAGAGAGCCGGTCGACGACATAGCGCTCCGCGTAATCGGTCAGCTGCAGGGTGTCCATGCGGGATGAGCGCATGTTGAGCCACAGCACGACCTCGGCATCCGACTCCGCCTTCTCGATTTCCGGCGGATCCGCTTCCGGCGGCATCCGGTCGAGCACGCGGCTGACCGCATCCCGCACGTCGTTCGCCGCCGCCTCGATGTCACGCGCGAGCGAGAACTCGATGCTGATGCTGCCTTCGCCGTTGCGGCTGCGCGATTCGATCGTCTCCACGCCCTCGATGCCGGAGAGCGAATCCTCGAGCACCTGGGTGATGCGTGTCTCGACGACCGCGGCGGACGCGCCGGGATAGTTCACTTCCACCGATACGATCGGCGGGTCGATGGCCGGTAATTCGCGCAATGTCAGACGCGTGTAGGCGATCAGGCCCAGCACGACCAGCAACAGGCTGAGGACGGTCGCAAAGACCGGCCGCTTGATCGACAGGTCCGACAGGATCATGCGTCCTCGGCCAGGCTGACGCGGGCACCGTCGCGCAGTTTCACGGCGCCTTCGGTGACGATGCGCTCGCCCGCTGTCAGCCCGCTCACGATTTCCACCTCGCCCTCGCGGCGCGCGCCCAGTTTGACCGGGACGCGTTCTGCGGTCTCCTCGGCCGTGACCCGGTAAACGAACGAATCCATGCCGACCTGCAGGACCGCTATTTCGGGAATGGCCAGCGTGTCGCGCGGCTCCTGGAACAACTGCACGGCCATCAGCATTCCCGGGCGCAGCAGGAGCTCCGGGTTCTTGATTTCAGCGCGCACGGCGACGGAACGGGTGACGGGGTCGATGCGCGAATCGACGCTGGTGACCGTGCCCTCGAAGGCGCGGTCCGGATAGGTCTCGCTGCGCGCCGCGATTTCCTGGTCGCGTGCCAGTACCGCGAGAAAACGCTCCGGGACGGAAAAATCGAGCTTGATGACGGATATGTCGTCGAGCGTCGCGATCGGCGTTCCCGGTGTCACGAGCGATCCGGGACTCACCTGCCGCAGCCCGAGTACGCCGGCGAACGGCGCGGTGATCACGCGATCCGAAAGCGCCGCACGCACCACATTCATGCGGGCACGCGCCGCGTCCCGGGCCGCGCGCTGCGTGTCGATCTGGCTGACCGCGATGAGCTGGCGGTCGGCCAGTTCCTGCTGACGCGTCAGCTGCCGTTCCGCTTCCTGGTAGGCCGCGCGCGCTTCCTCCAGTCCGGCCAGCTGGGCTCCGCTCGACAGGTCCACCAGCACCGCGCCGGCCTCGACGACGTCGCCGCTTTCGAATGCGACCTTGCGCACGATCTCGCTGACTTTCGCCGTGATCGTTACGGATTCATTCGCGCGCGTGGTACCGAGCGCCTCGATCGAGTCCCGCCACTGCACCGGCGTCACGGCCGCGGCGATCACGCGTGTTGCCGGCGGCGCGACATTCGCGTCGGAGAGCTCGCCGCCGCAGCCGGTTATGAAGACGCAGGCCAGCAATGCGGCCAGCGCCTGCGCCGGGAGTCGACGGAATGAACGGGAAATCGCGGTCATGGGTACCCGTATCAGGTGGTCTGTTATGTGACCGGTTCCGGCCCCGAGAGTTTACCCGCGCCGGTCAATGCCGTTCGAGCCATTGCACGATTGTCCGGGGCAGCCGTTCCTGCGCGCTGCGGCTGACGTAAATGCCGATGTGCCCGCCATCGAATTCAAACGTCGAGTAGTCGCGGCTGCCGGTGAGCCCGGCCAGCGGCCGCGATGCCGACGGCGGCACCAGATGGTCCTGGGTCGCGTAAATATTCAGCAACGGACAGGCAATGCGGCGCAAATCGACGGGCATGCCGCCAATCGAAAGCCCGCCGCGCACCAGCCGGTTCTGCTGGAAGAACAGGCGTACGAACTCCGCGAAGGCGGCGCCGGCCTGGTCCGGGCTGTCGTGGATCCAGCGTTCCATACGCAGGAAATTCGCGAGCGCCTCGCGATCATCGGCGATATCGGCGAGCCCGGCGTATTTGCGCACGGTCAGCCGGAGCGGCATCAGCGCGAGGAACGCCGCGTTCAGCAATTCCCCCGGCACATTGCCCAGCACCGCGACCAGTCGATCCACATCCAGGCCCTGTGCCCACCGGGAGAGCAGGTTGTCCTCGGTCTGGAAATCGACCGGCGTCACCATCGTCACGAGGTTGCGTACGCGCTCGGGAAATAGCGCGGCATGGCACAGCGACATCGTACCGCCCTGACACACGCCGAGCAGATTCACCGATTCGATGCGATGCGCCTCGCGCACATGGTCGATGCAGCCGCCGAGCTGGCGGGCTATGTAATCGGCGAGCGTCAGATCGCGGTCTTCGCGAGCGGGACTGCCCCAGTCGACCAAATACACTTCAAGGCCACGGGACAGCAGGCCGCGGATCAGCGAACGGTCGGGCTGCAGATCCAGCATGTACGGCCGGTTGACGAGCGCGTAGCAGATGACGAGCGGCGCAATCCCCGCTACGGGCGCCAGCGGCCGATAACGCCACAACACGGCTTTGCCGTCGCGGTGCACAGCCTCCCGCGGGGTGCAGTCTTCTCCGGATACATCGATCTGGCCAAGCTGGCTGGCGGCAAGCGTCATGCGGCGGCTGAACTCCGCCATTTCGGCCATGGCCTGGGCGGGTTCGATGGCGAAGCGCATCAACGCGCGACCCCGGCAAGCTCGGCGCGCCATTCGACGATCGCGGCCAGCAGTTCTGACTGGGCCTGCGCATAGACGGGGGTGCGGGCAACCGCCGCGTAGGCCGCTTCCCCGCATTCGATCCAGAGATCATGCAATGCGCGCACGCTCGTGATGGGCGCGGCTGCGGGATTGGAAGATGCCAGAGCGTCGCTCAGGCGCTGGAACGCGTCGGCTGCGATCAACGCGGCCTGCTCGCCCAATTCCCGGGACGCCCGCTCCCAGCGCAGATACGAGGGCGTAGTGCCGCCTGCCCCGGTTCCTGCACCGGCTGTCCATGCACCCTCCGGCGTAAACAGGCGACGGTATCGTTCCGTGAACGGCGCGCGCAGCTCCTCGAACCCGCCGGTCGCGCCCGCGCGCGCGAAGAATTGACAGCAGTCCTGGGCGATCCCGGCGAAGTCGCGGCCGTAGTCAGCCAGGCGTCTCACAGCCTCCTGGCGCTGCTGCTCCCAGGCATCCCCCATCGGCTACCGACCCGCTCTGCTGTTGCGATGCAGTATCACTGGACCGGGTAGATCGCTGGAAGCCAGGCCATACAATGATTTAACTAACTGAAATGTATGACTATTAATGTTTTCTGGTCTATTGGGAGCCGCGTTAGACATTCATGTTGCACTGCAATATAAAAGCCGATAAGATGACGCCATCGTATCGACGTTACCCACTTCTAAGGATGCCAGAAATGACCAACCCGACTTTTGATTTCAATGCTTTCATGGACGCCGGCAGAAAGGCGTTTGCCCCGGTCGTCAAGTTCAACGAACTCTCGCTTGCCAGCTTCGAGCGCGTCGCGCGTCAGCAGCTTGCCTTTGCGGGCGAAGTGCTCGACTTCTCGCTGCAGCAGATGCAGCTCGCCAGCAACGTGCGCGATATCAACGACCTGGCTGCCCGCCAGATCGAGCTGTCGACTCAGTTCGCCGAGCGTGCGACCCAGCGTTCGCAGGACCTGATCAAGGCCACCTCCGAGCACCAGGCCGAGCTGACCAAGTGGTTCGACAAGTCGGTTGCTGAAACCACCCAGAACGTTTCCGACACCGCGAAGGCCGCCAAGAAAGCCGCCTGAACGGATTCCGACCCTCCCCCCTCGGGACGGCGTGCCTCCGGGCCGCCGTCCTTTTTTTCGCACTGCGGCATGATCCGGTACACTCGTGACCATGACCAAGGAACGGCTGATCAAGAAGTACGCCAACCGGCGGCTTTACGATGCATCGATCAGCAAGCATGTGACCCTCGAGGACATCCGCGACCTGATCGTCAAGGGCGAGAAGATTCGCGTGGTCGAGGACAAGACCGGTGAGGACATCACCCGGCTGATCCTGCTCCAGGTCATCGCCGAACAGGAGCAGTTCGGCAAGCCGATCCTGACGACCCCGCTGCTCGAATCGATCATCCGCTACTACGGCGGCCCGATGCAGGACTTCATGGCCGGGTATCTCGAGCAGAGCGTTGCCGCCTTCATGCGCCAGCAGGAATCGGTCCAGCAGCAGATCTCCAAGGTGCTGACGAGCGCACCGCCGCCGATGAACGCCATGGCGGAATTGACGCGCCAGAACCTGGAAATGTGGAATCGCATGCAGGAAGGCATGCTCGCGATGATGGTACCCGCGCGGAAGGCCCGCGCCGCGGGCGAGCCCGAAGACCCCGCCGAACCCGACAAATCCTCAGCCGCCTAAGCGCTGACGCTTGCGGCGTATTCCCAGGCGAGCATCGCGCGCTTGCGCTCGACACCCCAGCGATAGCCGCCGAGTTCCCCGTCACGGCGTAGCACGCGGTGGCAGGGGATGAGCCAGGCCACCGGGTTGGCGCCGACGGCCTGGCCGACTGCCCGGCTTGCGCCCGGACTGCCGATGGCCGCGGCCAGCGCTGAGTAACTGGTAGGGCCTTTCGCGCCCAGTTCCAGCAGCGCCTCCCACACCCGGACCTGGAAATTCGTCCCTGCCGGCGCGAGCGTGATGCGTCCGCGGCGCGCCACGAAGATCTGGCGCGCGAGCGACTGGGCAGCGGCATCGTCGCGCTCGAGCGCCGCGCGCGGCCAGCGTCGAGCAAGACCGGTCGCGGCTCCACTCTCTGAGCCGTCGACGAAAGCGAGATGCACGAGTCCCCGCGGCGACAGCGCCGCGTGGATCAGGCCGAAGGGCGAGGTCGCGAAGCCGTGCGACAGGCGCATCCCCTCGCCACCCGCCTTATATTCGCCAGGCGTCACGGATTCAAAATTGACGAATAGATCGTGCAGCCTTCCGCCGCCCGACAGGCCCGCCGCCCAGGCGGCAGTCAGCACCGAGCCCCGGTGGTCGAGCTCCCGCTTCGCGGCGGAGAGCGCAACGGTGCGCAGGTAACGCGCCGGCGATAATCCGGCCCAGCGCCGGAATTCACGTGAAAAATGAAACACGCTGAGGCCGGCGATGCGCGCGAGCTCGTCGAGACCGGGCTGACGCTCGCCATTCCGGTCGATGTGCGAGATGACGCGCTCAATACGGCGGTAGCTGGCGGATTCGTTCTGCATGGGCGCCAGATTGCCGCTGCAGCGCGCCACCGGCAACCCGGTTCTTGCTGTCCTTCTCAGTTTGCCTTGCGCCGCTTTCCCGTGAGGTCGCCAAGCGGCAAGCTGCCCGATTCCTCGAACGGGATCGATCGCAGCAGGCCGAGTTTGGTGGACAGCCTGCCTTTCAGCCGATAGCCGATTTCCTCGCGCGATTGCCGGTCGCCGCTCGCGATCTTGAGAAGTGCCGTCGCCGCATTCGCCGTGACGATCATGTCGAACTCGGCCTCGCCATGGGCCGGAACGACGAACTC